>JBCCHP010000001.1:0-23799 GCA_039028675.1 Pseudomonadota bacterium
GTACTAAAACCCTGATCTCGTTGTTCAAGTCTGATAAACAAATCCAGAACAGACTCCACGCGCTCATCAAAGGATTTATAGATATCTTCATAAGCGACATTGGAAATCTCCGTCCAGTTAATTGTTTCCGGTAAAGTCTTTAACAAAAACTGTGTCGCATCATGTACAGGTAATTCCATTTTATTTTTTAATAATGGTGTCTTCACCAATGCTTTACCTAACAAGGCAGACTTTCTAGACAAGGAAACAACCGAACGCGTGGCTATTGAATTCAAACCACGTCGTTCCAGTTCACGTCCAATCTCACTATAGATTATATTGGCCGCCTGAATCGCTGGGCGACAAGCTACAGGTAGATGCGAAATGCCTGTCTCGGCTTGTCGATAAAGTTTATCTGCATGATCAAGTAAGCGTTGAATCACGCGACCCAATGCATCTGAATAATCAGGCGATTGCAACCAATCCTTTGCATCAATTCCGGCAGCATCTAACCACACAGAAGGAATGTATAATCTGCCTCTTTCTGCATCTTCACCGATATCACGTGCAATATTAGTAAGCTGCATCGCCATACCCAATTCGCAGGCACGTGCTATCGAGTTTCGTGAACGCACACCCATGATTATCGCCATCATTGCGCCAACCGTACCCGCAACCCTCACCGCATAATCATGTAAATCCGCTAAAGTTTCATAATTTTTGCCACTCGCATCCCACGCAAATCCCTCTAGTAAAGCTTCAGGGAATTCTCTTGGTATAGCATAACGTTGTACGACATAAGCAAAGGCGCGATCTTCCGGAATATCTACCGGCTTCGCTTCATAAATTGCATCCAGGCGCTGACGTAAATCGGCGAGCGCAACGTAAGGATCCCTTGCCTCATCAATGGCGTCATCCGCGATTCGACAAAAGCCATATAAAGCTGCTGCAGGTTGGCGAACTGTTTTAGGTAAAAGTAAAGAAGCGGTATAAAAAGATAGAGAACCACTACGAAGCCGCGTGATACAGGCATTAATATCTTTTTTATGTGTGCTATGCATCTGGAATCAGCCTCGTATTCATTATTATAAATTTAATTCGAGTACTAAAATCACTTAAGTGTAAATTAATAATTACACTTGAGATTGTATCAATTATATTACACCTATTACAGTTAATCACATCAAAAAACATAAAGAATCATGAATATATTGCTGACACTTGGTCGGATGCCAAAAGGTCTTGATTTAGCAAGAGGTTTTTCGAATAACGACTGTCAGGTTTTTGTTGCAGATCCACATAAAAATCATATTAGTCGTTACTCAAATTCGATTACTGAGTGTCGAGCAGTGACCGCACCTAATATCTCAGCAGACGCATTTATTCAGGATTTGTTAGAGATAGTGACTGATAAATCAATTGATATGGTGGTACCGGTTTCTGAAGAATCAGTTTATGCCAGCTTAATGAAAGACAGACTGCCAAATAACGTTTCTTTCTTTGGACCAGCTTTCGATACCGCCTGTATGTTGCACGATAAATTTCGCTTTAATCAATATTTACATGAGCAAGGCTTTCCAGCGCCGGCCTGCGCATTACTCGGTGATAACGCAGCAGAAGATTTGATAACAAACTTCGATGCCGTCATTAAACCTGTACATGCTTCAGCCGGCATTGACATTCAGTATCTCAATAAGGGGGATAATTTACCTGGCACGACCAATCGGCCAGCAATGATTCAACAGCGAATGTTTGGTCGTTTATTAACTAGCCTCTCTTTGGCAAAGAAAGGGGAATGTCTTGCCACAGGCATTTATGAAGGCTCAATTTTCAGTGGCAGTGTCGCAACTGCATTTAAACGTGTAGATAATATTCAAGCTGTTAATGATTTTGTTGATCGTTTTATTGAGAATTTGAATTACTCAGGCTTTATTTCATTTGATCTATTTCTAAATGAAGATGGTATTGCTTACGCAATTGAATGTAATCCACGATTAACCAGTGGGATTCATTTATTTGAGACTACAGATATTGCTAAAGCGATACTGGAGGAAGAAATAACAACGTCGATTAGATTTAGACAACGAGATTCATTTCAACACTTTTGGCCATGCCTTGGTATTACGGAAATGTCACTGATTAATGGTGGACCATTTCGTCATAATCTAAGACATTTTCTACACAGTGCCGATGTTACCTGGTCGAATAATGACCCTCTCCCATTTCTAATGATGAACTTTTGTTCGATGGAAATTTTTAAAAAGTATTTCCTTGAAAAAATGTCTCTTGGTGAAGCCGCGATCACAGATGTTGAATGGCGAGGAGATAGTCAGATAAACATTAATTAGTACGACTATGCACGCGACATTCGATTTCGTTTAATGGACGTGTAGTTAATCGAGCAACCGGATATATATGCTCTGGTTCAATTAGCTCAAAATCGAATGCGCGCACGATACTAGCCAAAATTAACGTACTCTCAATTTGTGCAAAACTGGCGCCCGCACAAACCCGTGGCCCCTGACCAAATGGTATATAACTGCCACGCTTGATTTCATGCTCGCGCGCCTCACTAAATCTGTCTGGATCAAAAAAATCTGGTTCTTGCCAGTAATGTCGATGGCGATGAATAGTCCATGGTGCAATCATTACCATTGCGCCACGCTTAATTTTATAACCGTCGACCTCACAGTTTTCAGCTGCAACACGTGGAATAAATGTGAGTGGTGGATACAGCCTTAGTGTTTCTCGAAAGACATTACGTGTATAGCTCAATTTTTTAATATCCTGAAAACCGACCGAATTGTTTCCAACATGTTCTTCTACCTCTTGTCTAATCCGTTCTGCTATTAATGGTTGTGATGCAATTATATAAAAAGCCCAGGTTAAAACACTGGCAGTGGTTTCGTGTCCTGCCAGAAAAAATACACCAAGCTGATCGATTAATTCTTCTCGGGTAAATGCATCATCATTATTTTTATCACGTGCCTCAATAATGGATCGAGCCAGGCCTTCACGTTGTTCAGGATCTTCAATACAACGGTCAATCAATAATCCCAATCGTTGACGTATACGCAGACAGGCAGCGAGTACTTCATCAGGTTGTTTTACATTGCTCCAGGGCTTGCCCATTATTAGTTGCGTTAATTTTACGTTAGAACACTTACGTTCAAAGATAGAAAAACTTTCAAACACATCAAGCGCTACATCTGACTCCAATGATGTTGAAAACATCGTGCGACAGATAATATCTGCGGTTAAATGACTCATAGAAAAATCGAGTGAGAAAACCTCATTTTTATTGGCATACTGTAATAGTTTTTTCTGAAAATCATTCACCGCTGCGAGCATGGACTCAAACGCGACACCGAGTTTAATAAATGAAAATGCTGGTTCCACCATCCTTCTTTGGCGTTCCCAAACAGGTCCATCAGAAACAAAAACTGAATCACCAACCAGTGGTGCTAATGCGCCTTTCATCAAATCATTTTTTGGAAACAAGGGCAGTGCATCTGTCATGATATGACGGGTATATTCAGGTTTATTTACAATCACGATCGAACGACGTGAATAGCCCAGCCTGCCAATATCAACTTCATAAGCTTCTTTAGGTATCAGGCTCAGCAGATCACCCTCGCCTTTTGCAATGCAACGCATCAAACCCAACACCGGTGATAATGGTGTTGGGCACGGTGGTTTAAAAATTGCCGCGTCTTTCATTATTCTATATTGTCATAAGTCATACCATTAGATGCAATACGCGCTGTACAGCGCCGCAGTTCTTGGTAATATTTTAATTATGGTTATCGTGCACCTGTTTGAAACACTTGTCATTATGCACATAGTGACGGGCACTGTTGGTCTTTTCAGTTTGTGGATACCCATCATTACAAAGAAAGGCAATCGACTACATCGAAACACAGGCCGCATCTTTGTCTATTCCATGTTGAGCACAGGCACCATAGCGATAGGTATTAGTAGTTGCACGATTACAGACCCAATCGCAACACATCCGCATTTACTCGATCATCCTGATTTTGGTACTGCAGATAGTGTGCGAGTAATATTTGGTTGGATGATGCTTTATCTTGCATTCCTAACAATCAATCTGGCCTGGTATGGCTGGCGTTGTGTGCAAACAAAACTTAATCGCGAGGCAAACCGGCGCTGGGAAAATATTATCTCACAAATCATATTACTGATACTTTCGATAAATTGTCTTTATCATGGACTGATTGCGGACCAGGTATTGGTGTCTGGCATTTCAATTGTAGGGTTGGCAACAGTAGCAACTAATATGTGGTTTTTATACAAACCAAAGGTCGGGAAATTGGATTGGCTACTTGAACATATAAAAGGATTAGTCGGAGCAGGCATATCAGTGTACACAGCATTTCTTGCGTTCGGTGCCGTCCGTCTTTTACCTCAGGCAGCATTGACACCAATCCTTTGGTCTATTCCGTTGATTACTGGAATGGCAATTATTATTTACCAACAACATCTTGTTAGAAGTAAATTAGTTCGCGCTTCTTAAAATATGGATATTGTTCAAGGAACGAATGAATCAGGTGAAGGTGCAATTTCATCAAGAATCTTAGCAGAAGAAATGACACCGGGTACTCCTGCTCCAGGATGAGTACCGGCACCGACGAGAAATAGGTTTTCCAGTTCTTCACTTTTGTTGTGTGGTCGAAACCAGGCGCTTTGTAATAGCTGGGGTTCGAGACCAAAAGCAGCGCCATTAACTGAATTCAAACGGGTTTCAAAATCCATTGGTGTTGTAAAGTATGACGTCGTTAAAGATTCACTAAGTCCGGGCAACACCGTCTCTTCCAATCGCTTTTGAATAGCTAAACGATACGATTCACCTTGTTGTTCCCAGTCCACGCCACTTTCTAGATGAGGCACAGGTGACAAGACATAAAATGTATCATGACCAGTAGGTGCCAAAGATGCATCAGTTGCTGTAGGTCGATGCAGATATAAACTAAAATCTGTCGCCAGATTTTTATGTTTAAATATGTCTTTTAACAGACCCTCATAACGCGGTCCTAACAATATCAGATGATGATACACATCATCATAACGACGGTTAGTCCCAAAAAACCAGACGAATAAGCTCATAGAGAACCGCGAACGCTTAATCTTTTTCTCAGTCCAACGACGCGGTTTATGATCACCCATCAAATGCTTATAAGTCCATGCAGAATCTGCGTTTGATACAACTATATCAGCTGTTATGCGCTCACCATTTTTTAATTCTACACCTGTTGCTTTACCCGCATCAGACAGAATACGTTTAACTTCAGCATTACAAATCAAATTGCCCTGTAACTGATCTATCAGTTTTATCATGCCTTGTGCCAATGCGCCCATGCCTCCCATAGCATAGTGGACACCATACTTACGCTCGAGATGCGCAATTAGACAATAATAGGCAGTTGTCGTCATCGGGTTACCACCGATTAGTAGTGGATGAAAGCTAAAGACGATACGTAAGGCAGGATCACTAAAATAACTACAAACAGTTTTGTAAACCGTATTATGTCCACCTAGTCTTACCAGGTCCGGTGCAGTACTCAGTGTGAATAAAAAACTATGAAAAGGTACTGCTGCCAATTCGGCAAAAGCAATCTGATAGATTTCACCACTCAATTTAATAAATCGATCAAACGAATTGACATCATCCGGATTGAATTTTTTTACCTCTTCACGCATTGCATCGAGATCGGCTGAATAATTAAACATACGACCATCATCAAATCGGATTTGATAAAATGGATCCATAGGCTTGAGTGTCACATCATCTTCGAGTTTTTTTCCACAAAGCGTCCATAGCTCTTCAAATACAAAAGGGGCAGTTACAATAGTTGGGCCACGGTCAAAAATATAACCATCACGATGATCGACATAGGCTCTACCACCCGGGGCATCGAGCTTCTCTAACACCGTCACACGATAACCACGTGCGCCAAGTCTTATGGCTGCTGCCAATCCACCAAAACCACTACCAATTACGACTGCATGTGCTTTATTGATAACAGATTCTTCAACTTGTATTTGATTCATATTTATTTTTTAAGTTAGCCATATGCTTTCATTAAACGAATAGGAACGAAAACTTTTAATCTGGAATGGATTTGACAAACAACACACACGGACAATTCTTGTTATTCTGCTTTACGTACCAGATGAGAAATAATTTGAGCGACTGCTTTCGGATCCTCTTCATGTGCCAAATGACCAAGCTCATCCAGTTGATAATACTTGCTTTTATGGACAATCCGGCAAAGTCTTTCGGCGTCTATCGGTGGAATGGTTTTATCCTTCATACCAACAATTGATGTTAAAGTTGATTCAAGAAAAGGCAGATCTTTTCGCAAGGAATGTAAGTCCCAGTTCGCCATCATGTTAAGTGTCGCTGATACATGAGAAGGATTGCGAAATAATTTCATATATAGTTCCATACCACGGTCATCAATATGCGAGCCGGTACCTGATAAAAGACGTTTAACAACTTGTTCATCTGCAGCGCGCCAGGTAAAAAAACGAGAACCAAATGAACTCAAGGCAAATAATCTGGCTAATGGCGCAAAGATTACACCGGGTAGACCACCTAATGGCAATATTGCGCCATTAAGACTAACTAGCCAACGTGGACAAATCATTTTGTCTATTGCCATTCTGGTCAGTATTGCTGCGCCGGCTGAATGTCCAACTACTATACAAGGTGAAAAACCCATTTCTTTCTTCAAACTATTTAATGCTGATGCCATGCCTTGTAGTGATAAATCATGTGAGGAATTCACATTGGTAAAGCCATGGCCAGGTAGATCAGGTGCGACAACTGTAAATTCAGTTGCAAGTAATGGAGCAAGTTCACGCCAGCTATGGGTGCTGGCGCCGGTACCATGAATTAACAGTATGTATGGGCCATGACCCATCTTTTGAACATGCCAACGCAGTCCACCCGCATGTATAAATTCACTATGATCTCGATTTGGCCAATCCTGACCTTCAACATCCCAATTTAATGTGTCGTGATCATAAAACTCCTTATGTCCAGACAGGGATTGATAAGGATTAGTTGTTTTCTCTGCTAAATTGTCTCTCATAAAGACACTCCGTTATACTTTATTTACCTGCTGCTTTTGTTGCGAAGACGAACGTGCAGGTAATTGGTTTTTTATTGTATTAGAAAGTTTATTTGCATCTGCATTTGGTAGCGTGATGTATTGGGCATTTAATGCATCAGCAATCTTTTGGTTACATTGCTGCGAACGCGGCGATGTATCTATCAATAAAGAAGAGACTTGCATTACACTCAATTCTCTTGCTGAATTTATTGCATCCTGTTCGGCAGTTTTACGATCAGCGACACCATCCAATGAAATATTTGGACGACCATCCGTTAGTAAAATAAGTGATAACATCTCACCCTTAGTGATAATCTGCCTGGCTAAGGAAGCCGCACAATTTAAACCACTTGCCAAAGGCGTCGCCCCACCACCGGGTAATCCAGCCAATAATCGTTTTGCTCTTATCAATGAACGAGTCGGTGGCAAAATCAATTCTGCTGTGCGACCTCGATAGGCGATTAATGCAACTTGATCACGCCTTTGGTAGCATTCTGCTAGTAAAAGCTCAACCGCGCCTTTTGCTTCTGACAATCGATTTAGTGCAGATGAGCCCGAAGCATCTACAATAAACAAGGTGGTGGACACCGTTCGTTGTTTAAATCGGCAAATTCGAAAGTCTTCTTTCCTGAATGCTAACTTATTTCTGCTGACCGATTGCGTTTGTTCATTTCTTCTCAAACGTTGCCATGGGGCTGCAGCCCGCAACGTGTCAATAACATGTAGTCTGACTCCAGCTGCTGGCGTGCCTTGACGAGAAGTCATTGGACGACCTCGCTCATAACTATACTTTTGTATATTAGATCGGCCTTGAGTCCCGCGGTTTTGATTTTTTAGTAGATTTATATTGAGGTTTTCTAGAATGCGTTTTGATAAGGCAACTTGCGTTGCTGTTAGCACTATATCATCAATTTCACCAATATTATCAGGCACTTGGTTATCATTATCTTCAGCTGACTCTGTATTATTATCAAGTTGTTGTTGTTGCTCTTGCTCTTGCTCTTGCTGTTCAGTTTGTTGTGCCTCTTCAGTAACTGGTAACTGCGTGGCGCGATGCATATAAACAAGTCGACTGGCAAGATGAATATGTTCATCTTTTACACTAGAACTATCGTCTAATGCAGCTGCAGCTTGCGCCACTCTCATTGCTAAAATTGGTGCACGCATCGATTGTATACCCAGACTTAATGCAACCGTACACAATGAAGCATAATAATCCGGCGTAAATGAAATGGTGTTAAGTTTAGTACGAGCAGTATTAATTAAATCAGGTTTGTATAACCAATCCTGGCTTTGTTGATAACTAACAGATTCAAGGTCAATGCTAAACGCAAAACGTTCCTGAATTTTTTTTGGTGTATATTCATCATCATCATTGCCTTCATCAAGTGCGATAATACCAAAACGGCTTATTGTCCTTTGCTTAAGTCCATCCCGCTCCATGATAACTTCGCCAAGATCAATAACATTCCCTATCTGCGCTGCATTGCGCGTGGTTAATCGTTCTGACATAGCCAATAACAATATGCCATTATTTGCTTCAGCTAATAAGCCATGTTCTAAAACCGGCTTTCCGGATTCAAGTGTTGCAACCAGATCAAGTCCTCCGGTCAAGCGCGAATCAGATACATTGACGGGTACCTTGCGCCATACTGATTTGCTTGGAAATAATGACTTTGCCTGCTCTAGCCAAGCATCTCTGATCGGACCCGGTCGAGCTCGCAAATTAATACCGCAGGTGCCAAAGGGATTAATCGCAAACAATGCCGCAACTAAAGCCGCATTAGTCCAGCAATTATAATCTTCAGGTAATGAGCGGGTCATGAAGAAAAGACCTCTTCAATGGCACGATCAACGCGAATACCAGAACTGGCTTCATCTAATGGATCGCGACGCATTCGATGAGCGAGCGCCGCTGACGCCATAGTTTTAATATGTTTTTCAGTCACTGCTTTAGCGGCTTCAAAGGCTGCCAAAGCACGTGCTGCACGCATTAAAGTCAGCTCACCTCTCAGACCATCAGTGCCAAGGGATAAACAAAGTTTGGCCGATAATTGTAAGGATTCGTCATTAACCTTTACTGTTAAAAGACGTTCCTGTGCAGCTTTTATCTGACGACGTAATCTGGCGTTTTTATTCTTCCATTTTTCAACAAATGCAATTGAGTCCTGTTCGAACGCATCACGACGCTTAATCACCTCGATTCGATCTTCAATATTATCTGGTGTCTTGACTTCAACCGATAGCCCATAGCGATCGAGTAACTGAGGCCTTAGCTCCCCTTCTTCCGGATTACCACTACCGACTAAAACAAATCTTGCAGGATGTCTGACGCTTAATCCTTCACGCTCAACAACATTCTCACCAGATGCTGCAACATCTAACAGTAAATCGACAAGATGATCTTCAAGTAAGTTAACTTCATCAATATAAAGAAAACCACGATGTGCGCGCGCTAATAGCCCTGGCTCAAATGATTTCTCACCTTTGCTTAATGCATGTTCGAGATCCAGTGCACCGACGACTCGATCCTCAGTGGCACCCAGCGGTAAATCAACAACCGGGACAGGAAGTAATCGACTTTTTAATAAACCTTTTTGATATTTTTCCTGACAAGCCTGACAAAACATTTCTGGTTTATCCGGATCACAGTTATACGCACAATCAAGCGTAATTCGCATTTTTGGTAACAATGCAGCCAGTGATCTTATCGTAGTTGATTTACCAGTTCCTCTGTCCCCAAAGATCAGTACACCACCCAAAGTAGGATCAATCGCTGCACATATTAATGCTCGTTTTAAAGCGTCCTGACCAACAATTGCGGAAAAAGGATATTCATTTCGAATATTTAAGTCTGCAGTTCGTTTAGTTTTTGTTCTGCGACTAGTATTCGCCACGAGGTCGATTCCTAAGAACATCCGTACAAGCTGACTGCGCACTATTTTGTGTTTTTATTGTGCTATCAGATGTTGCGGCAATTAGAACTTGAGAAGAGAGTCGGGAATCACCTACGTTAAAGAAATGATCCTTGTATTCAGATTGATTTATATATTGTTTATCACGAAGTCTTAACCATACGTCCCATAGTGCTGTGGATGAAATGGGTAATACGAGTAGCCAATGCTCAATTAAAGCCAAGGCAACCAGAGTAGCTAACAAGCTATAGTGTAATACCTGAAATGAACCTGGTTGCATTGATAATGCTTGTTGAATCAAATATACACATAAAATTGTGAGGAACGTGACAGAAAAAGGGAATAAACAATTCATCTTTCTCTTTTTAAGAAAACTTTTCATGTAATTCATATGTTTCGGTAAGAATTCCTCACTGAGATTTCTTACACCCAGAAATACGTTCAATTTTGCACTTAGTTGCATCCACCAAAGTAGTAGATATGTCCAGGTACCAATCTGATTTGCGCCATCTCTTGTGAGCAAAATGATTGCTATCGCGCCAGCAATGATCGCAAGCTCATGATAAAGATTAACTTGCAAAGCATGAATAAAATGCCGCCACCCTTTACACTCTTCTTGACATGCATCTTTTCTGGGACCAGTTATAAACCCCAGAAAATAACTCAGTTCCTGCCAACCCCATAATAACAAACCACAACTAAATGAAATTAAAGCACCAGTAGCAGTCATATCATGCTTGCTGTAAACAAGACCTACTAACGCAATTAACGCTATCACGCTAGTAATTGACATTGTTCTTCGAAACGTCTGTTTGGGCAGACCATCAAGATAGACAATCACCCCTGTTCCAAACCACCAAAGGAACAGGGCAAATCCTGCCGGGATTAGCAGATCTATTACTTCAAAACTCACCGTATACGATTACCAGACAGGTGCCATTCTTACCTTATCGGGTAGTTCATTCGATATAGATGGCAGAAAAAGTAATTTTGTATAATAGGTAACGCCCTTTGCATAACAACCAATACGTTTTAGCAAACCAACTACTCCACCCTGCTGTTTCGCCTGTTCTGCTGCAGCGCCGATATCACGAAGTTTATTCATGTATTCAATAAATAAAGGATTATCAAGATCCAGCGTTAAAGGAAATATCTGTTTTGATATATCAGTTGTAATCTGAAATACCTGTCTATCATATTCAGTTGGATCCAGTCCCATTGCTGCATGCATTGCCGGGCGAGTATGATCTCGTACATACATTGTGGCAAAGACCGCTAGCAGAAAGAATTTAATCCAGAGTTTGTTATAACCTTCCAACAGATGCGGGTTGGCACGCATAATCAACGCGATTGTTTCACCATGTCTGTACTCGTCATTACACCAGCGTTCAAACCAAAGGAAAATCGGATGAAAACGATATTCTGGATGCTTTTCTAACTGTCGATAAATACTGATATAACGCGCATAGCCTATCTTTTCAGATAAGTATAAAGAGTAATAAATATACTTCGGTTTAAAGTAAGTATATTTTTTCTGCTTCTTGAGAAAACCTAAATTGACGCCTAAGCCAAAGTCTTTCAAGGCATGATTAATAAAGCCGGCATGACGGGATTCATCTCTAGCCATATAACCCATTAACTCTTTTACTTCCGGATTTTTTGTTTCTCGTCTTATATCAGAGTAAAGTACGCATCCTGAAAATTCAGACGTAACCGAACTCACAAGAAAATCGAGAAATTCCTCGCGCAACTCAGGGGGCAGAGATTCGAGATCAGCCTTAAACTCCTCAGTACGCTCGAAATGACCTGCATTTTCATCTCGTCGATACTCTTCCATCATTAGATCCCATTCATCGCGCACTGAATCGATATCAAGTTTATCGAAGGCAGTAAAGTCAGTCGTATAAAAACGTGGAGAAATTATACTCTCCGTCATCGCCTGTTCGGTTGTTTCTTCGGATATTGTTTGGTTCATGACTGCTGTATTCATAACTGCTCTCCCACGTTTATGATCAGTTGTTCATTGTAATTTGCTGAAAGTCTCTAATTCCCTTCGTTTGAATCTCCAACAATTCAGCAAAAGCATTAATATTGATTGTTCCAAAAGGTTGTAAATCTATTTGTCTTTGTGTAACAGGATCTAATATTGAATATCTCCCATCCGCATGTTCTTGTACTTTAAATGGTGTTTCAGGCCCTGCTCTGAAACTACGACGTTCACGCACTAATCCACGCATTACACCGCGGATAAAACCGCCTTCACCAGAATGTAAAGTTTTAATAATTTCATTCGAATCTGCACTGATGATAAGGATCGATCCATCAGACTGATCTTCAAAAAATAAATCTCTATCCTGCACAACAACACTAAAATCTAGTACTGTTCTACCCATTCCGGTATGTTTTGAAAATGTGGCGATCAATATTGTAAATACAATTAATATACCTGCGGCGTAAATCATGCCCTTGGGTATAGGGTTATCTTTAAATGGATCATTTATCTTATTCATCGTTATGCCACCACATGGCTATTGCCAATATTGTCTAAATGATTGTCTAGTGAATCATCAATATTAATAGTTGAATTAGTTAGGGTATTTTCGTTTGCTAATGCATCGGCCAGTATCTCTGCTACTTGTTCAACATTATCCAGACCACGAAGCATTGGTTGAGGGCGTAACATATGCCAGGGACGGATATGCGGATACATGACCAGATATGAAAAACGATGCTTGTTATCAACACTAATCGGTATGTCGCCACTACCATCTTTGAAACAACGCATTGAAGCCAACATGATTCGCTCAAATGGAATATTTACAGCCATGGGTAGTGCCACGCCAAAACGCAAGACAATTCGATGACTGGTAATCGTATAGACAGTAGTACGTTCAATTAACCAGGCGATCAGTGAAAAAATAGCAACGGCAAGCAATGCGTAACTAAATAGATAATAAGTATCAGACATAATCACAGACATGCCAGCGCCTTCCATTAATGAAACACCTGCTTTTACTGTTGCAACAATCAAAAAGTAAAACATGATTTTACGAATATGAAATGTACTGATAGCAAGATGCTGCCATTTTGGAATTCCCTGCCAGAGAATCTGCTCTCCTTGAGGAAGATTTTCCGGCAACCCTTTAACCGGCTCTTCAGTAAGTTGCCCGGGTTCTTTTACAATGTCATCAATTTCAATACTGTCATCATTCATATCAATGGTTCCTGTCTGCTAGGCGTCGCATAGAGATGTCCACCACCGTAGTAAGCCATGATGCGATCTTCTTCTAGAGACGTAATTTGATCCGGACTTTTAATGCCCGGTACATTTACAAAATGTTTAGACGTAATTGAATTGACCTTAATCTGTTTTTTGCCTGTATAAATTCTGGAGAAATTATGTGGCAATAAAACCGTCTTCATACCGTCATTTAATTTCACCTCGAAATAAAGAATTTTTGGCTCAGCTCGATCAACCCAGACGTCAGCAACTGTACCGACAGATTGATTGTCACATCCAATCACTGTCATCCCTACCGGGTTAGGATCTTGACTGGCGACATAAAAATCATTCGCTACTCTCAAGGGCAAAATTCTGGGTTTGCCATCCAGATTCAATTCAGCATGATCATCGCGCTCTGCGTAAGATGCCGGGCCAACACCATCCTGCATAGGATCGCCTGTCGGCGTGAGTGGAGAACCAGGCCAGGGATAAAGTGGTTTGGCTTTTAGTTCACGTGTATCTTTCTCGGGTCTGGGTGCATATCGTTTTGTACCATCTGGCATACGAAACTCTTTTGGTTCCGGTACATCAGGATAACCAACCATTCTTCTAGAATTTTTTTCCGAAGGATTAGAAGGATCCGCTTCCATTGGATAACCTTCCCGCTTGTCTTCCCTGCGTAAATGCAGAATCAATCCTGCAAAAAAGATCCAAAAGACATATAGCGTGACTTGTGTAACATCGATATTGCCTATTATTTCTCCCATATCAATCTCCTCAATAACCGACTAGCCTGGAAATTCAGCCAGTCCGAACTTTACGTTTTTCTCTTCGTTAATTTCATTTCTGCTATTCACCATTGGGCCTATTACAATCAGTGTTGCAAATAACAAAGCGATCTCAAGATGATAAACAACGCTGTAACCTATTACCGCACTATCCATGGCCGGGCCTAATAAACCACTCTCTGCCAGACCAGAAAAGATATCTCTTATCACACCACCCAGCACGACTCCCGTACCCGCTGCTGTAGCCTGTACGGCGCCCCATGCGCCTAATGACAATCCGGTTTGTCCACCTTTATCCATACTCATCGCTTCAATTAAGGTACCTACAGCAAATAGTCCTCCACCAAAACCAATCAATGCCGTACCAAAACGAAATAACAAGGCAGAATGCAGAGGCGCTGCAAAAATGACACAGGAAAATGCGAACACACCAATTAATATTCCAGCTGCGGCAAGACGATGCGGATCAGTTTTACGATGTAATAAATGCGCTGCTACAACACACGCACATAAAGTACCAGCCGCTAATATTGCAGTTAGCATCGTGGTGGCACTAACTGATAGATTTAAAATTTGTCCACCATAAGGTTCCAGTAAAATGTCCTGCATACTAAACGCTAACGTGCCGAGGCCAACCATAATAAGATATCGCTTAGCGCGATTTTCTCGACTGAAAACTTGCCATGCATCGAGAAATTTTGGTCGTGGTAAATGCTTTGCTGTATTTGCTGGATTTCTCGCTTCCTGCTTCCATAGCGCAAAGATATTAATAAGCATTGTTAATAATGCTGCGCCTTGTACTACTTTGATTAAACGTAACTGACTAAAATTCTCAAGTAGTGCGCCAAAACATAAGGCACTGATCATCATCCCTAGTAAAAGCATTACATAAAGTAAAGCAACAACCCTTGGTCTTTTTTCTTCTGCAGAAAGATCTGTTGCGAGTGCGAGACCAGATGTTTGTGTCGTATGTAAACCGATGCCTGTTAACAGGAATGCCAATGCTGCGCCTAGCTGACCGACCCACATCGGTCCATGTGTATCACCGGAAAGAAGAATTAAGGCAAAAGGCATAATTGCCAGCCCACCAAACTGAATAAGTGTGCCGAACCAAAGAAATGGAACACGTTTCCAGCCAAGATAAGATCGATAATGATCCGACCGAAAACCAACCAAAACACGCAAAGGTGCAAACAGTAATGGTAGCGAAACCATGACTGCTACCAGACTGGCAATGACATTTAATTCTACAATCATGACACGATTTAACGTACCGTAGATTAAAACAATTGCCATACCGACACTGACTTGAAATAAGGATAAACGTAAAAGACGAGTCAATGGCAAATCATGACTAACAAAATCGGCGATAGGAAAATAACGCGAACTGATATTCGTTAAGGCGTCTATCAATAAACTATTCAATCGTTTCATTGTTTATTGATTTCCAATGCTTGTGATGTATAAAAACCACTAGATATTCGTTTGGTTCGTCCTAACGACCAACTTTCCAATTCAGAATTGGAATCAAGTTGAAAATGTAGTTTATCTTTTGCTGTCGGTTCTATCGCTGGCGCGCGATTGCTACTTGGAAAAAACCTGCCAACAACGTGCATAAGCGATAACGCAGGAGTCTTTGGTGCATACGTAAAAAGAATTGAAGCACGTGTTCGTTTGCTTAATTCAACGAGCGTTGAAACCATATCTTTAGTTTGATAATGAATAAGCGAATCCATTGCTATGATATAGTCAAACTCACCTAGCTCATGATTTAGAAAATCGCCAATTCTGAAATCCAATGAACCCCGACCATTAAACTGCGCATAGTTTTCTTTCGCGAGCTGTACTAATGTCTCTGATAAATCAATGGCGACGACTTCGGCACCACGCTTTGCTGCCTCTATAGAAAAAGTACCGGTACCGCATCCGGCATCGAGTAGTCGACAATTTGTCAAATCGTCAGGCAACCAACTAAGTAGCGTATTGCGCATAGACTCACGACCTGCTCTGACAGTTGCGCGAATGCGGCCAACCGGTGCATCAGAGGTTAATCGTTGCCAGGCCTTCGCGGCAGTCTTGTCAAAGTAGACTTCAAGTTCTGACCGACGTTGTGAATATGTCGTTGTCTCCAGCATTAATCAAATCCCAACAAATCAAATATGTCACGATCTCTCATTGGCGAGGGCGCTAGCGGCTCAGTTCCATCCCATAATTGTTTAGCCAGGCGTAAATATTCATTTTGTACGGCTTCAAGTTCGGGAGAATCTTCCATTTCAAATAAAGTTGATTTTTTCAGGCGGCTACGTCGAATAACATCTAGATCAGGAAAATGCGCGACACGATTTAATCCTATCTTTTCATTGAAGCGATCAATCTCATCAGTTGCTTTACTTCGATTCGCAATCACGCCACCTAAACGAACCTTATAGTTTTTTGATTTTGCCTGTATGGCAGCAACAATTCGATTCATGGCGAATATTGAATCGAAGTCATTTGCGGTAACGATCAAGGCACGCTCAGCATGTTGCAACGGAGCAGCGAAGCCACCACATACCACATCACCTAACACATCGAATATAACAACATCAGTATCTTCTAAAAGATGATGCTCTTTTAAGAGTTTGACGGTTTGTCCAACAACATATCCACCACAACCGGTGCCAGCAGGTGGTCCGCCCGCCTCAACACACATAACACCGTTATAACCTTCATAAATAAAATCTTCAGGCTGTAATTCCTCACTATGAAAATCAACTTCTTCAAGAATATCAATTACTGTCGGTACCAGACTTTTTGTTAAAGTAAACGTTGAATCATGTTTCGGATCACAACCGATCTGTAACACGCGCTTACCTAACTTGGAAAATGCAACTGATAGGTTAGATGAAGTCGTACTTTTACCGATTCCACCTTTACCATAAACTGCAAATACTTTTGCAGTATCTATATTTAATTTTGGGTCCATCTGGACCTGTACACTTCCCTCACCGTCATCACCTTTTTGACGACGTTTTACAGAGTTAACGGGAACGGTTGTTGTTGTCATCATGCTGCAGCCTCTTGTCCAATGCCTTCGAGTCGATCTTCCAGAATCTCGCCTGCCTCGCGTAAAGCTTCGAGCATTTTTTCATCCGGAGACCAGTAATTTCGTTCATGTGCTTCCAGTAACCTGTTTGCTACTTTGGCGGAAGCGGTCGGATTTAATTCAGCAAGGCGCTCTCGCATTGCTTCATCTAATACATATGTTTCAGTTATCTGTTCATATACCCAATTATCAACTTGCCCGGTTGTTGCAGACCAGCCCATGGTGTTTGTAATGTGTGCTTCAATATTTCTTACACCTTCATAACCATGATCCAGCATTCCCTCGTACCATTTCGGATTAAGCATTCGTGTACGTGTCTCAAGTGCAACCTGTTCGGATAAAGTGCGAACAATATCTTTTCCACGTGTTTGGTCACCAATATAAACAGGGACTTCACTACCCTGGACTCGTTTGACTGAACGACTTATTCCACCTAGCGTGTCAAAATAATGATCAAGTGTAGTCACACCAAGTTCAACTGATTCCAGATTTTGATAAGTTAAATCGACTGTGGTTAGAATACTTTCCAGCAATGCGACTTGTTGTGTTGATTTGCCAGAACGTGTGTAAGCAAAAGACTTACGTCTTTGATATGTCTCTGCAAGTTCATCTTCATCATTCCAACAGCTATTATCAATTAGATGATTAACATTTGATCCATACACACCATCCGCATTACTAAATACTCTAAGTGCGGCTGTTTCCATATCACAATCATTTTGTTGTTGGTACGCCAAGGCATGTTTACGAATAAAATTTTGTTCGGGCGATTCATCAGCAATAGCAGCAAGATACGCTGCATCAGCTAATAGTTTTGTTTGTAATGGCAATAAATCTCTGAAAATTCCTGAAGTGGTAATAACCACGTCGATCCTGGGACGACCCAGCTCTTCCAACGGAATAAGTTCAGCGCCGCTTAGTCTGCCATAACTATCAATATGTGGTTTTGCACCCATTAAGGCTAAAGCCTGACCAATTGGAGCACCTTCACTTTTTAGATTGTCGGTTCCCCACAACACTAGTGCGATAGATTCAGGTAAGGCGTTACCTTCTTGTTGATGTCTCTCTAACAGTTGATCCGCCTGGCGCGCGCCCTCAGTCACTGCAAACTTGCTTGGCATACGAAATGGATCGAAACCATGCAAGTTTCTTCCCGTTGGTAAAATATCCGGGTTATGCAGAATATCACCGCCAGCAACGGGCTTAACAAAATGTCCATCAAGTGCATGAATCAATGCATCCGCCTCATGATCTTTACTCAGTAATGAAGCTGTTTTTATTAATGATTCAATTGTTGCCTGTGATATCTTATCAATATCAAGGCTAGTCATGCGTATTATTTCCTTTAAAGATCCACCAGCGATCAATTTAGTAATCACTTCTTCTTCTAATTTCATACCCATTGATTCAGCCATTGCTGATAACATTTCTTTGCGTTCTTCGACTGGCATGGCCTCACCAATGATATGCAGGCCTTGAGGGATCAATGTCTGTTCCAGTTCCTGTATATCACTATGTAATTTGTGAATGATGTGATCTGTATTATTGCTATCCCAGCTTACGTCAGCATCGACCATATCTAACTCAACAGCCTGAGTTTGAATTAAAAGCATTAATTGTTCTTTTTCTTCACTAGCAACATCTGGAGTTAATGTTCGCCATCTTTGAACCGATTCCTTCAGATCAAGCAAACCACGATATAGACCGGATTGACATAATGAAGGGGTTAAATAACTAATCAGCGTAGCAGCTGATCGACGCTTAGCGATTGCGCCTTCGGAAGGGTTATTTGCTGCGTAATAATAAAAATTGGGTAAATCACCGATCAATCGATCAGGCCAACAATCACCTGACAACCCTACTTGTTTACCTGGCATAAATTCAAGCGCACCATGCGTGCCAAAATGTAAAACAGCATCAGCAGCAAAATCTTCCTTTAGATAGCGATAAAATGCGGAAAATGCATGAGTAGGTGTAAATCCTTTTTCAAACAATAATCGCATGGGATCACCCTCATAACCGAAGGCAGGCTGTACACCAACAAAGACATTTCCAAACTCAACTCCTAGTACAAATAGACTTCTTCCATTGGATAAATCTTTTCCGGGTGCTGCACCCCATTGCGCTTCTATTTCATCCAGCCACGTTTCCCGTCGAATATGATCATCTGCAGAAATTAAAGTGTGTACATTTGCCTGGGCGCCATACTGTTCGGCATTTCCATGCAGGATCTTATCTCTGAGTTCATCAACACTATTTGGCACATTAACGGTATAACCTTCTTGTTTTAATTTTTTTAGTGTATTAAATAATGAGCTATAGACAGATAAGTGAGCCGCAGTACCCGTACTACCAGCATTTGGTGGAAAATTAAAAATAACGCAGGCAAGTTTTCGATTTTTTCTTGACGTTTTTCTCAAGCTGATAAGTTTTTCGACACGGCGAGTTAAAATATCGACTCGATCATGTTCGGGCTGCATATCTGTAGAATCACCATTTTCTTCTGAACGCCCACCAAACACACAAGAACCGGTTGCCCCATCTATTTCAGGAATTGCAACCATCATTGTTGCTTCTACCGGCATCAATCCATGTTCAGATTTTTGCCAATCTTCCAGTTTCTGAAACTCGACAGCTTGCGCAGCGATGTATGGCACATCAAGTTTAGCTAACATTTCTTGTGCTGCATCCGAATTGTTATAGGCCGGCCCACCGACTAATGAAAATCCTGTCAAAGAAACAACAGCATCAACCCGACATTGATCATTATTAAAAAAGAAATTTTTAATTGCCGGTCTGGAATCGAGACCACTGGAAAAAACCGGAATAACATTAATTCCCTTTTCTTCGAATGATTCTATTACCGCATCATAATGCCGGGTGTTACCTGCAAGAATATAGGAACGCATAACCAGAAGACCCACTGTTCCTCTTTTATTTTTAGCTTTAACAGGTAACGACTTTATAGAATCTGTAATTCTTGATTTGATCGCCGGGTGATAAATACCTACATCAGGATATTCAGCAGGGTCTCCAACTTTTAGAGAGTCTTTTAAATCACTTCTTGGCCCACTTGCATAACGATTGATTAGTAAACGAACCATATTGGCAACGTTTTCATCAGAGCCGGCCAACCAGTATTGCAATGTTAGAAAATATGCTCGGACATCTTGCGCTTTACCAGGAATGAAACGCAATATTCTAGGAATTCGTCGCAACATTGCCATTTGTCCCGCACCCGAACTAGCATTTTTATTTTTGTTTTTTGCGCCACTGAGTTTTTTCAATAATGCAATCGCACCTGACTGCGGTGCGCCCATGACAAAACTGCCTATTCGGGTAAGGCGCATGATTTCTCTTGCAGACATCGCACCCACTAATACATCACAATTTGGTTGGCGTTCCTGCAAGGCTTTAAGTACGGGTTTAATATGCTCTTCCATGAACAACATAGTGGCTATGATCACATCTGCTTTCGCAATATCATCGAGACAATGACCAAGTGCAACAGGATTATTCGCCCATTCAGCGGCAGCATGTAAACTCAGTTCAACCCCTGGCAATTCCTTTTTAAGTTTTTTGTTTGCACGCTCGACAGCACTGGTCAAATGGTTATCCATCGTAATGATGATCACCTTAACCGGAGTCATTTCGTTAACGTCCGAAGTGCGCTTTGGCATCGTATAATGTCTCTATTGTTATCGAGTTAATGCCATTCTCTAATGCATATAACTCTGTATTTTTTTTCGCTTTTTTTCTGACGAAAAAAGGAATCTTTTTTAATTCTTGTTCAGCTTCACTTGCCCATTGCACAGAAGAGTCATCCTCAACTTGCAAGCTACTAATATCGGTAACGTTGTCTTCCGGGTTAGTGGTTGAAGAACCCAGGTGTGATGGTGCGACTCCGTCATGAAATTCAAAGTCTTCGCGGAACATACTTAAAAGATGTTCTTCCAATCCCATCATTAATGGATGTACCCAACTATCGAAAATTACATTTGCGCCTTCAAATCCCATCTGAGGTGAATAACTGGCAGGAAAATCTTGAACATGAACAGGCGCAGAAATAACGGCGCAGGGAGCGCCAAGTTTCTTCGCTATGTGTCTCTCCATTTGCGTTCCCAATACTAGCTCTGGACCGAGTTCACTTACCCAACACTCAACTTCCAGATAATCATCTGTAATCAAGGCTTCAATTTCGTAAGACTTGGCCAACTTTCTTACATCTCTGGCGAATTCGCGGCTATATGTGCCTACGCCGACAACATCAAAAGCCATTTCTTCTTTCGCGATTCTTGCAGCTGCCAATACATGTGTCGCATCACCAAATATCACTACACGCTTGCCTGTTAAATAAGTTGAATCAACTGATCGTGAATACCAAGGCAAACGAGATTGGTCAGCATTTAAAATATGACTGACATCCACATTCGCCAACTCACCAACTTCGCGAATAAAATCCAATGTTGCGCCAATACCCATTGGAACCGTTGTAATCAGTGGTTGTTTAAATGTCTTTTCCAACCATCGACCGGTTGTTAATGCAACCTCCGGATAAAGACAGATATTAAAATCTGCATCAGGAATTTTTTTCAGGTCTTCAACCGTTGCACCCTCTGGCGCAACAACGTTCACATCAACACCAACACTTGCTAACAATCTACGAATCTCTTCTACATCATCGCGGCAACGAAAACCTAATGCAGAGGGTCCAAGTAAATTTGCACAAGGAGTTTTTGTCTCCTTTTGTTTTTCTGTTTCTCCTTGAGCAGAGAGTATGGTTCTGACCAGATAATAAAACGTTTCACTTGCTGCCCAATTTTCTTTTTTTGAATAAGCGGGTAATTCCAGTGGGACAACGGGTACAGGAAGATCCATCCCCATCGCTAATGCGCCAGGTTGATCTTGTATTAGTTCAGCCGTGCATGATTCGCCCACCAGTAATGCATTTGGTTGAAAACGTTCATAAGCTTCTCTTAGTGTTTCAGTGACCAATCCCGCCGTATCACCGCCAAGATCTCTGGCTTGAAAAGTCGTATAGGTAACTGCAGGACGCTTATCGCGTCTTTCAATCATCGTGAAAAGTAAATCTGCATAAGTATCACCTTGCGGTGCATGCAACACATAATGCACATCTTGCATTGACGTGGCGATACGCATCGCTCCGACATGGGTCGGTCCTTCGTATGTCCATAGGGTAAGTTGCATGACTAAATTGCCAGCCTTTCTTTTCTGGCCAACGGTCTGGCAAATAATTCTGCTAGATCCGCAGCCTGCTCAAACCCATGTACAGGAGAAAATACTAATTCAATTGACCACTTGGTACTTAAACCATTTGCTTCAAGTGGGTTGGCCAGCCCCAAACCGCATACAGTTAAATCAGGTTTATCTTGATAAACGCGATCTAGTTGTTTTTCGACATGTTGCCCCTCTGACAAGGTCATATTGTCTGGTAATAATGAAAGCTCAGAGGACATGAGTTGTTGATCAAGATGTGGCACACCTACCTCACGTAAGGTCATGCCACATTCACGGTTTAGAAATCGGGCAAGCGGGATCTCTAGCTGTGAATCAGGAAGAAACGTAATGCTTTTTCCATTTAATTTTTCTCGATAACGCGATATCGCTCGCTCAGCGCGGGCGACTGGCATTTCCATCACTGAATCAAATTTATTTTGATCAACTTGCCAAGCTTCAGCGGCGACACGAAACCACGAAAGCGTACCTTCAACACCAAACGGATAAATGGATGACAATAGCGTTGCGCCTCTTGATTGCAAAGCGCGTGCAGTTTCACCTAAAAATGGCTGTGCAAGTAATACCTTTGTATTAGGACCGATCGCAGGTAATTCGGTCGAGCGTCTTGGTGGAAAAAAATCGACTCTTTCAATGCCGATGCTATTAAAAAGTCGTCGAAATTGATCTTCAACGACATCTGCTAATGTACCAGCAATCATTAATGCTGGCTCTGAATCCGTGGCATCCGGCAATAATGGAACCATCGCTTTTAGGCAAGTATCCTCACCTTGCGTAAATGTTGTCTCAATACCACTGCCCGAATAGCTTAAAATTCTGACACGACCCTGTTGCTCCAGACTTAATCGCTCAGCTGCTGTAGCCAAATCTAGTTTAATGACTTCCGAAGGACAGGAACCAACCAGAAATAAGGTCTTGATATCAGGCCTTCTGGCCAATAACTCACCAACAATGCGATCAAGTTCATCATTACAATCTGCAAGGCCTGCTAAGTCTCGGTCGTTTAATATGGCAGTCGCAAAACGAGGCTCAGAAAATATCATCACGCCGGCGGCCGACTGAATCAAGTGCGCACAGGTCCTGGATCCGACAACCAGAAAGAAGGCGTCTTGTAATTTCCGATGTAACCAAACAATGCCAGTTAATCCACAAAACACTTCTCGTTGGCCACGTTCTTTTAATACGGGACGAGTCGTGCAACCACTGCTTTGATTTTCAGGATGTATGGGAATAGTTTTCACTGTGCAACCCCATAAGAATCTGATTTTTCAATATTAATTTGATCAGCTTGCAACCTGGCCATGCGCAGTTTGAACAGGAATTGCATGGCGTTAATGATGTACGAAGCGTAGGCCACTAACGCTAAAAGCATTTGATTTTTCGCAGAAATCAAACCGAATATAAAAACAATAAGGTA
>JBCCHP010000002.1:0-23357 GCA_039028675.1 Pseudomonadota bacterium
CTGGAAATTGAAGAACTTGCCTGGATTAATATTCCCGATCAAGAAAGGGCCGGTAATCCAGTCAATATTCATGTTGCTGTTGGAGAAGAAAAGCACGAATTACAAGGCGAAGTCACTCGTATAGAAAGTGAGTTGGAAGAAATGTCTCGCTTTGCCCGTGTCATTGTGACCTTACCTGCCAGCAACATACCTGATGAATTAAAAGCAAAAGTCATCCCGGGTTTATTTGTCGATGTGTCGATTATTAGTAAAGAACTTGAACAAGTCTCTATGTTACCAAATACGAGTTTACGAGATGATAGCGTGCTATGGGTTGTAGAGGATGATAAGTTACATATCGTTGAACCGAATATTATTTATAAATCTGACAATATCATTGTCATACGTGATCTTAAACACGGGGCACAAATTATTACCAGCGATCTGAATATTGTCACCGAAGGTATGTCGGTGCGTGTTGCTGACGAAGAAATCTAGCGTATGCAAGATAACAATTTGAACGGTTTCTTTGCCTGGTTTGCCGGTCATCATGTTGCTGCTAATTTGTTAATGACAATATTGTTAGTCGCGGGTGCAGCAACAGCCGTGACAATGAACGTTGAAATCTTTCCTAAAGTCGATCCGCGGCTAATTCTCGTCAATGTTCCCTACCCAGGTGCTTCGCCGGAAGAAGTAGAAGAGGGCATTAGTTTGCGAGTTGAATCGGCGATACTCGGTGTTGAAGGCATAAAGAAAATTTCCTCTTCAGCATATGAAGGGGCCGGTTCTGTTGTGGTTCATCTAGAGGATGATGCCAACGATAGAGAAGTATTGGATGATATCAAGACAGCGCTTGATCAATTGCAGTCTTTTCCGCCAGATGATGCTGATGACGTCAAAATCAGTGATGCGACCAGTAAAGAGTTTGTCATAAATATAGCCTTATACGGTGACGTGTCAGAGCGGACGCTTAGAGAATTGGCGTTTAGTATTCGTGACGATTTGATTACGTTTGATGAGATTTCCATTGCTAATGTATTGGGCGCGCGTAATTATGAAATAGGTGTTGAAGTCAGTGAGTCTGCGTTACGAAAATATAATCTTAGTTTTTCCGAAATAGCTAATGCGGTGCGAGGCTTTTCAGTCAATCTTCCCGGTGGAACGATACGTACCGAAGTCGGTGAATTTTTATTAAGAGCCGATCATCAAGCCTATGATAGAAGTGATTTTGAACAGATTCCTGTGCGCACTAATCCCGATGGCACTATCTTACGATTAAAAGATGTTGCAGAAATTGATGACGGATTCACTGATGGCGATGTGATGAATCTGTTCAATGGCAAACCTGCTGTGTTCATTGATGTTTTAAAAATAGGTGATCATAAGGTGTTGGCCATTGAAGAACGAGTAAAAGATTATGTTAATAACCTTGCTTTACCAGCAGGTATAAAAGCAGTTACCTGGTCTAATCGTGCGAGTGAACTTCGAAGTCGTATTGATTTATTAATTCGTAATGGCTTATTAGGTGTCATATTGGTCTTTGCAGTGCTTCTATTATTTCTGAATTTGAAGCTAGCGTTCTGGACGACAATGGGTATTCCGATTTCCTTTTTAGGAGGCATTATCGCAATTAATGCAATGGGCGGTACCATTAACATGATTTCATTGTTCGCCTTTATTGTTGTCTTGGGGATCGTGGTAGATGACGCAATTATTGTAGGCGAAAGTATTTTCACGAAGATTGAGGAAGGGATGAAGCCACTACAGGCAGCAGTAGCAGGTCTGCAGGAAGTCATTACTCCTGTGACCATTGGCATTTTAACTACAGTGATTGCCTTTGTTCCTATGTTCTTTACCGATGGGATATTGGGACAAATACTAGCGGTGATTCCATTAGTTGTGATATCGGTTTTATTATTATCATTAGTCGAAGCCTGTATGATCTTGCCGGCACACTTATCCAACGTAAAGATTGATAATCGATCAGGCGCAATACCTTATGTACAGGAAAAGTTTCGCAGCACGTTACAGCGTTTCGTAGATAATGTTTATTTACCAACATTAAAATATGCCTTACGCATGCCCTATGTGATTTTGGCAATAGCGATATCTGCATTTACTCTCACTTATACGGCGGTTGATAATGGCTTGATCAAAACCGCATTTTTCCCGCAGATTGATAGTAATGCGGTTGCTGCAAAGTTACGTATGCCAAACGGAACACCGGCAAAAGAAACGGAAGCAGCGATACGGCATATCATGAAGAAGGCTGAAGAGTTACGAGAGGAGTATGATGCTAAGTTGCCCGCTGGGTCTGGTTCGATCATACAGAACATTTCTGCGCATGTAGGTTCAACTCCAATAGCAACCCGTGATGATCTCTTTGCCAGTAGCTCATCAGCTCGATCACATGTTGGTGAAGTCAGGATTGATTTACTCGAAGGTGAAAATCGACCGTTTACCACAACCGAGATAGAAAATCGTTGGCGCGAATTGATTGGTGAAATTGCTGATGGCAATTTACGATTTTTCAGTGGTTTGTTTGGTGTTGGAGAGAGTATTTATGTTGAACTGGCGCATGCTGATTTCGAACAACTAAACATAGCAGCTGATCAACTAAAGAATGTACTGTCGGAATATAATGGTGTATTTGATATCGAAAATTCATTCAACGAAGGCAAACCTGAGCTGCAACTGGAGTTGAATGATGTCGGCCTCGCATCAGGTTTGACAGTCAATGAACTTGCCCGACAGGTGCGTCAAGCTTATTACGGAGAAGAAGCGCAGCGGGTTCAGCGTGGTCGAGATGATATTGAAGTATTAGTTCGATATGCCAGGGATGAAAGGCGTAGCTATCAAAGTATTTACGATATGCGTATTCGTTTGAATGATGGTAATGAAGTGCCATTTCGCACAGTTGCTACAATCAAGGAAGGTAGAGGTTATTCAAGTATTGAGCGTGCCAATATGCGTCGTGTCATGGGTATTTATGCCAAGGTCGATGAAAATCTGGCGAATTCTAATGAAATCAATGATGAACTGGCAGAAACTGTTCTGCCCCGCATGCAAAAAGAAATACCTGGTCTGATTTTTGATTTTGAAGGTGAAGAAAAAGAAGAACGCGAAAGCATGCAAAGTATGGAGGAAGGCCTAACCATCGCACTACTAGTTATATTTGCATTATTAGCAGTTCAGTTACGTAGTTATACACAACCGCTTATAATCATGTCTGTTATTCCTATTGGTTTTATTGGCGCCGTCCTGGGGCATGTATTGTTAGGCTTTCCGGTCAGTTTCTTTTCTTCCTTCGGTATTGTGGCCTTATCTGGTGTGGTGGTGAACGATTCACTTATCATGTTAGATATGATCAATCGGTATCGTGCTCAAGGTAAAGAAGCACTCGAAGCGACGATTGCTGCTGCAAAGAAACGTTTTCGTCCGATTATGTTTACTTCATTAACGACTTGCGCTGGCTTAAGCCCAATCATTTTTGAGAAGAGTGTGCAGGCACAGTTTTTGATACCAATGGCGATTAGTCTGGCAGCAGGGGTGCTATTTGCAACATTGATTACTCTATTGCTGGTACCTGCCTTGTATATGATACGCTATCAGATCATTGAGCAATTATTTAAATTTAATCAAGTCGCACCAAATCAAATAGCAGACGAAAAATTTTAATCAATTAACTGTTTTATCAGACTGCTTTCTCTTCAAACTTGTTGTTAATTTGATTTAAATTGTTAACAGGAATAATCAACATCAACGCTAACCAGATTAGAGCTAATAAAAAGTTAGACATAAATACGCTTTGCATATCATGGTTTTGATATAACCAACCCCCTAATACTCCCCCGAAAAAAATACCAATAAATTGTGATGCAGAAAAAATACCTAATGCTGTACCTTTTTGTTGTGGATCCGAACGTTTCGATACTTCAGCAGGTAAATATGATTCGAGAAAATTAAATGCGCCAAAGAACAACACTAACATCAGGATTAAATACATCTTATTTGGCTCTATAGAATACAAACCAAACTGGGAAAAAATTAATAAGCTGATACTGATAACAAAGCATTTCGAAGACACATTAAATTTATCGCCAAGAAAGATAAGCGGTACAGTTATCAATAAAGAAAGCAGGAAAACGATGATATAAGTCGTTGCATGATCACTTGTTGGAATACCGATCTCTTCTAGCATTAAGACTGGTACAACCACAAAATTAGCCATCAGAATGGTATGTAAAATAAGGATACTGATATCCAAACGAATTAAAGCCTTATTCTTGATCAGATACAGCACATTTTTCAGTGAGGGTGAAGTTGTTTCTTTTTGTTTTTCAGGTGTAGGCACGATAAATAACAGTACAAACACTGCCAACATTGCAGCAATAGCACTGATATAAAACAATCCACTTAATCCGATACTACTAAAGAGAAGTGGGCCGATAATAAATGCAACAGGAAAAGATATTCCAATACTGGCACCAATCAGCGCCATGACTTTGGTACGTGCTTCTTCAGAAGATAAATCAGCTGCAAGGGCAATACTGGCTGCCGAAACAGCGCCAGCACCTTGTAAAGCTCGACCAAGGATGAGGCCATAGACACTATCAGAAATTGCAGCTACCAGACTGCCTGTCATAAATATTAATAAGCCAATAGCGATAACTGGTTTTCGCCCATAGCGATCAGATAACATACCAAACGGAATTTGCAGACAAGCCTGCGTTAAACCATTAATACCCAGTGCGAGACCCAGCAAACTGGCAGTTGCATTTGTATAACTGCTACCTCCGAACGTTAATATGGGTAACACCATGAATAAAGGCAACATACGCAGTAGAAAGACTAATGCTAGGGATAATGCGGTTTTTAATTCTGTGGCTGACAAGGACGCAAGACTCTATTTTGAGATTAATTTGGATTGAAATTGAAAAAGAAATTATATTAACAGGTTGCCTCATTATTAAGAAATCAATTAATGGATAAAATACAAATACGCGGTGCACGGACACATAATCTGAAAAATATCGATGTTGATATACCGCGCGACAAATTAATCGTGATCACAGGTATTTCTGGTTCAGGAAAGTCTTCACTTGCGTTTGATACGATTTATGCGGATGGACAACGCCGCTATGTCGAGTCTTTGTCTGCCTATGCCCGACAGTTTTTATCCATGATGGAGAAACCTGACGTTGATCATATAGAAGGTTTATCGCCCGCAATTTCGATTGAACAGAAAACCACATCGCACAACCCACGTTCGACTGTGGGGACTATCACTGAAATCTACGATTATTTACGGTTGTTGTTTGCTCGTGTTGGCCAGCCGCGATGTCCGGAACATGACACCTTACTTGAGGCGCAAACCGTATCGCAAATGGTTGATCAGGTATTAGCCCGAACAGAGGATGAGCGCCTGTTACTTCTGGCACCAGTGATTCAGGGACGAAAGGGAGAACATCTGCAAGTGTTTGAACGTTTGCGAGCGGAGGGTTTTATACGTGCTCGTGTAAATGGTGAAATATATGAACTGGATGATATTCCTGCATTGGAATTACATAAGAAACACACGATCGAAGTTGTTGTCGATCGTTTCAAAGTCCGCGAAGATTTACGCATACGTTTAAGTGAATCATTTGAAACAGCCTTGCGATTATCGGAAGGTGTGGCGTTAATTGTACCTATGGGTGATGACAACGGTAATGAACAACTATTTTCATCGCGTTACGCATGTAATCAATGTGGCTACAGTTTAAATGAATTAGAACCTCGCTTATTTTCATTTAATAACCCTGCAGGGGCATGCCATCGTTGTGACGGTTTAGGTGTAATTCAATTTTTTGATCCTGACCGTGTTGTACAGGATGCCAATTTGAGTTTACCGGGTGGTGCAATAAAAGGTTGGGACAGACGTAATGCGTACTACTATCAGATGATTCAATGTTTGGCGAAACACTATGGATTTGATCTGGATAAACCGTTTAAACAGCTACCTAAACATATTCAGAATGTTTTATTAAATGGAAGTGGAGATGAAGAGATTGAATTTGAATACTTTCGTGATAGAAAACGATCGGTGATAAGACTGCATGCTTTTGAAGGCATTATTCCTAATTTACAACGCCGCTATACAGAAACCGACTCAATGATGGTTAGGGAAGAGTTGGCCAAATACCAGACCAGCAAACCCTGTCCGTCATGTAAAGGAACACGTCTAAACGATGCAGCACGTCATGTTTATATCGAAGATCTCACATTACCCGAAGTGACAGCTATGCCAGTAGCAACAGCACAATCTGTATTTGAGACGATGCAATTAACAGGTGCTCGGGGCAAGATTGCCATAAAAATATTAAAAGAAGTAAACGACCGATTGCGCTTTTTGGTCAATGTAGGATTGGATTACCTGACATTGGAACGCAGTGCAGAGACATTGTCCGGAGGTGAGGCGCAGCGTATTCGACTTGCGAGTCAAATTGGCGCAGGTCTGGTTGGTGTGATGTATGTGCTGGATGAACCGTCTATTGGTTTGCATCAGCGTGATAATCAGCGATTGTTAAAAACCCTGTTTCATTTACGCGACCTCGGTAATACCGTTATTGTGGTAGAACATGATGAAGAAGCGATTTATGCCGCGGATCATGTGATTGATATTGGCCCAGGCGCCGGTATTCATGGTGGCGACATCGTTGCACAAGGGACACCCCGACAAGTTGCTTCAAATAAACAATCATTAACGGGACATTATCTTTCCGGAAAAAAAGAAATAGCTGTCCCATCATCACGTACACCATTTAATGCAATGCAAGTTATGGAGTTAAAGGGTGCGAGCGGCAATAATCTTAAACAGGTTAATCTTACTATACCTGTAGGCTTATTAACTTGTATCACGGGTGTTTCTGGTTCCGGTAAATCAACCTTGATAAACGACACGTTATATCTAATTACAGCGAAAGAACTCAACCGGGCAAATACCAGTCCTGCAACGTATGACTCTATCGCAGGCATGGATCATTTCGATAAGGTTGTTGATATAGATCAAAGTCCGATTGGTCGAACACCTCGTTCAAACCCCGCAACCTACACTGGTTTGTTTACACCGATACGCGAATTATTTGCAGCGACGCCCGAGGCGCGTTCGCGCGGTTATAAACCAGGACGTTTTAGTTTCAACGTTAAAGGTGGTCGTTGTGAATCCTGTCAGGGTGATGGTCTGATAAAAGTTGAAATGCATTTCTTACCAGATATCTATGTGCCGTGTGATTTGTGCAAGGGGAAACGATACAACCGTGAAACCCTTGATATACGTTATAAAGGTAAAAATATACATGAAGCATTAGATATGAGTGTGGAAGAGGCACGGGTATTTTTTGATGCCGTGCCTGTAATTGCCAGAAAATTACAAACATTAATGGATGTCGGTTTGTCATATATTCGTCTCGGCCAAAATGCGACAACTTTATCGGGAGGTGAGGCACAACGTGTCAAACTCTCAAAAGAATTATCAAAACGTGATACCGGCAAGACGATCTATATACTCGATGAACCTACTACAGGGTTACATTTTCATGATATACAGCAATTACTGGATATCCTGCATCGCTTAAGAGATCACGGTAATACAGTGATTGTCATTGAACACAATCTCGATGTCATCAAAACAGCTGATTGGATTGTTGATTTAGGCCCTGAAGGTGGCGATGGTGGAGGTACAATAATTGCGACGGGTACGCCAGAAGAAGTGTGTAAGATTAAACAATCCTATACAGGACATTTTCTGAAACCCTTACTTGGAAAAATGAAAAGCAAAACCACTAAAAGGAAGACAGTTAAGGCATAATATTTAATTGTTTTCCCAGGGCATGACCATATAGATAGATGACTGGCGTTTGCATAATCATAATGACTGCATGAAAAACGAGTACCTGATAGCCTTCTCGATGAAATGTATTATCCAGCCATTGCCCAAGAAAGATAGAAATATGTTTAGCAAAAAAATATGTCAATGCACATAACACAATAATGATAGAACCTGTACCTGGGTCAGGTAGTAGTGAGTATTCTTTCAGCGCTACTTTTTCAGCAAGCCAGTAAAATAAAATTATCAGTGCGATCATTCCCTGTAATGGAATCATCAACGCATCAGCTTTGCCGATAATAGGAACGATTGGATAAATAAATGTGATCAAAAATAACAAATTAAACATGATATTCATTCGTTCACTTTCTACATTCATTAATTCTGACAAAGCTGGCGCCCGTTCAAGCCCAAAACTGACAGGGTAAGCAAGTAAAATAAATAACATGAGTAGTAAGGCACGTACTATCGGCATACCGATCTTATTCCAGATATATTGCATACTTCCCTGTTCAATTTTTTCATGAATAGTTTCGAACAGTGGGAGTGCTATTAATATAGATAAGCAATAGCAAATTAATGCAAACAAGGTTTGTGTTTCGGTGAGTGATTGAAACAATGACATGTTTAGCTAATCAGAAAATTAGTTCTATAGATGTTATAGTTTGTCGATAATAAAAATGAGGTAATTTCATGAGTGTGTTGATCTGTGGTTCGGTTGCATTTGACCATATTATGGTCTTTCCCGATAAGTTTAAAAATCATATCCTGCCAGAAAAGGTACATATTCTTAATGTTTCATTTCTGGTTCCGGATATGCGACGTGAGTATGGCGGCTGTGCCGGAAATATTGCCTATAATCTGAATTTGCTGGAGCCCGGGCTACCTATACCTATGGCAACCGTAGGAAAGGACTTCGGTACTTATACCTTCTGGATGGAAAAGCGCGGTATTGATCAAACGCATATTAAAACTATCGATAACTCCTTTACCGGTCAGGCATTCATCACTACTGATATGGATGATAATCAGATCACTGCGTTTCATCCTGGCGCGATGAATGAATCACATCAAAATCATGTTGCAGATGCGCAAGACATCACGCTCGGAATTATCTCGCCTGATGGGCGTGATGGAATGCTGCAGCATGCAGCTGAATTTGCCGAAGCCAGTATTCCTTTTATTTTTGATCCTGGTCAGGGCATGCCGATGTTTGATGGTGATGATTTGCTGAAATTTATCGATCAAGCGACCTGGGTTACTGTGAATGATTATGAATGGCAACTCATGCATGAACGTACTGGATTATCAGAAACACAAATCAGTGAAAAAGTGGATGCACTCATTGTCACCAGAGGAGGTGAAGGCTCTTCGATATATACAAAGGATGGTGAGATCACGATCCCGGTTGCAAAAGCAAATAAGATAGCCGACCCGACAGGTTGCGGAGATGCTTACCGAGCAGGATTATTATATGGCTTACACCATGAACTCGATTGGGAAGTCACTGGTCGCATTGCTTCATTAATGGGCTCGATCAAGATTGGGACACCCGGTACACAGAATCATCGTTTTACCCTGGAGGATTTTAAGGATATGTATGAAAAGGAATTTGGTAGCAGTTTTTAAGATAGATAATTTGCTCTATCAAATGCGTAACTAACTACCCAAATTTTTCTGTTCAAGGCGACGTTTATACAAGATAAATTCGGTATATCCGTTTGCCTGTTTACGGCCTTTTAACACAAGATCAATTGCGGCCAGAAACGGCACACTTGCACTAAAATCTTTTGACATTGGTTCATACTGAGGATCATCCCGGTTCTGACGATCAACAATAACTGCCATACGCTTCATTGCTTCACGTACTTCCTCTTTACTGACAATGCCATGATGTAACCAGTTTGCAATATGCTGGCTTGAGATACGCAATGTCGCACAGTCTTCCATCAGTGCAGTATCATTGATATCTGGTACTTTAGAACAGCCTATCCCTTGTCCTACCCATCGTGAGACATAACCCAGGATACCCTGCGCATTATTTTCAAGTTCATGACGAATCTCAAGTTTGGATAATTTGCGTTTCGGATCAAGTACTGGAATTTCCAGTATGTCATCTACCTTTACATCCAGTTCATTCATTAAGGCATGCTGACGACTTTTTACATTGAGACGATGGTAGTGATAAGCATGTAAGGTAGCAGCAGTAGGTGAAGGGACCCAGGATGTGTTGGCGCCTGACTTTAAGTGTTGAATCTTGGTTTTCATCATCTTATTCATTTCTTCCGGCATCGCCCACATACCTTTCCCGATTTGTGCTTTGCCAAACAAACCGCATTGCAGACCTGTTTGTACATTAGAATCTTCATAAGCGGTTAGCCATGTAGCCTGTTTAATCTCTTCTTTTGGAATAATCGGTCCTGCTTCCATATTGGTATGTATATCATCGCCAGTTCTATCGAGAAATCCGGTATTAATGAATACCACACGCTCATTAGCCTCATTGATACATGCTTTGAGGTTGACGGATGTGCGCCGTTCTTCATCCATAATGCCCATTTTTAAAGTATTAGGTTTTAGTTTTAGCGTTTTCTCTACCTGTGCAAATAATTGATTATTGAAAGCTACTTCTTCTGGCCCATGCATTTTAGGTTTTACGATATAGACCGAACCGGTTCGGCTGTTTTTTATCCCTTGTTTGCGTTTTAAATCATGTTTAGCACTTAGTGATGTAACCATTAAGTCGATAAAAGTTTCTGGTACTGGTTGATCATTGTGTAGCACCATATCGGTATAAAGATGATTGCCCACATTTCTCACCAGCATCAGACTTCTGCCATGCATGATGACTTTTTTACCGTGTATGTCTTTATAAATTCGATCGGGTTCCATGGTACGTTCGATAGTTTCATCTTCCTTTTTTATCGTGCGTACTAGCGTCCCTTTCATCAGACCTAACCAATTTCGATAGACATTTAATTTATCTTCGATATCAACGGAAGCGACAGAGTCTTCGCAATCCATGATGGTTGTGATTGCAGACTCTAGATGAATATCATAAATTTTAGCGTGATCACGGCGTCCGATATAAAAACCATCTCCCAGTTTGATCTCTATGTGAAGCCGATGATGACATAACAGGATAGATTCCGGGTTTGCTGGTTTACCTGTAAAACCTATGAATTGTTGTGGTTTTAGTAATGTGGTTTCGCTGCCATCACCAAAATGCACAACCAGTTGTTTATTGCGTATCAGATAATGAGTGACATGCTTATGTGTATCTCGTTCCAGTGGAAAGTGTCGATCAAGCAAATTACGACCGCGCTCAATAACGCGTTCACCGCGAATAGGATTATATTGTTTTATTTTTTTACAACCATTTGATTCTGAAATGGTATCAGTTGAATACAAGGCATCATATAAACTACCCCAGCGCGCATTCACTGCGTTTAGCACATAGCGTGCATTATCAAGTGGTACTACGAGTTGCGGACCAGGTATGCTGGCAATTTCATCATCGACGTTATCCGTAGTGATGGAAAAATCTTCAACTTCTTCTGCGAGATAACCAATTTCTTTTAGAAATTTTTTATAGGCCGAAGGTTTATGTTTCTTACCTTTATTCTGAAGATGCCAATTATCGATTTGCTTTTGCAGCGCATCGCGCTTTTTAAGTAAATTGGTGTTTGTTTGACTGTTGTTTTCAATCAGTGCAGCCAGCGCGGACCAAAAATCCTTCGGATTGATGCCCGTATCGGGAATGATTTCCTTGTCGACCATTTTTTTCAGGTCTTTGTTTATCTTGATTCCGTGTTGCAGTGTGTACTGTTTATCACCGCTACTGCTGCTCTGTTTACTGTTACTAGCAGTCGTTCGTTTTTTTTGCCGACTCGCCATGTTTTTCCTTAAAATAGTTAAAAATGTCAAAATTGTTGCACTGCCACAATAATTGAAATGAGGAGTTGTCGCAATAAAAACGAAAAAAAAGCCACATGACTGTGGCTTATTGAAGCATATTGAGTTTTTCGTTAGGCGATTGCTGCGCCTGCCTTTGCGCAGGCTTGATCTTCTTCCGGTAAGCCGCCACCTAATCCTAAAGCACCAATTAAATGACCATCACGAAATACTGGTTCACCGCCAGGGCTGGGTAATGCCTGAGCCGGAATGACGCTGGGCAAGGAGTACCAGAGCAGCGGATTTTGGTCCTTATTTTCTGTAATTTCCATAGTAGAGCGTTTGAAAGAAGCGGCAGCCGTGGCTTTGGCTCGTGAAGTATCAAAGGTAAAAAATCCGGCGCCGTCCTGACGCGCAAAAAAAACTAATCTACCTGATTCATCAACCACGGAAACACTCATTGGTCTGCCTAATTCTGTTGCCTTTGCCAGTGCTGTTTTACCAATTTTTTCTGCCAATTCTTGCGTCATTTCAATCATTATCTGCTCCTGTCGTTATATTTATTTTTTATGACTGAATAGAATTATCACATAAATAAAAACGGATAGCAGTTTGTGAAATGTAGAGCGGCACTGCTTTATAATTTGATAGATAGAAGAGAATTAATTAACTCGTCATACTTTCAACCAGACTTTCTATATCTTCCAATTTGGAAAACGCTTTCTCCAAATAGGATTTTATTTTTGTCTCTTCCAGTTTAAGTACGGTTAGGCAATGTTTGTCTACGGTAAATTCATATCTGGTTTGTAATTGCCAGGAGCGTGCAATACGAGAGCAAAAACCTACCAGTAATACTGCTTCCCGATGATTGCCTGCGTATTCTTTTTCATGCATATGTTCGATTACATCAGCAATAACTCCGGGTAATTTCCATTGCTTGGCTAACCAGCTGCCAGCCTCATGATGATTAAAATCAATTGTTTCTTTCTCATAATCGATGAGATGTTTTTCCTTATCCTTTATCGCTTCCTGAAATAAGCCATTCATAATATTTGGAAAGCGATCGGCTAAAATTAAAATACCGATGTTATGTAGTAGCCCAAAAACATAACATTCATCAGATCTTAATGTATTAGCATCAGAATAAAACTCGGATAAATTACTGGCTAACTCAGCAGTTAAAAATGCACTACACCAATAGCGCTTTACATCAAAGCTTGGGCATTTCCCAGGATCGAAAACGCCACTCATTGCGATGGTCAAGGCAAAACCCTTAACTAAATCAAGGCCTAATACATTAATGATAGCCTCATCTAGCGAGATGACTTTTCGTGGAAAGGAAAAATAGGCCGAGTTTGCTATGCCGATAATTTTTGCCGTCAGTGCCGGATCTTTTTTGATAATCTCTGCAATATCCTCCAGGCTACTGCTGTTATCATTCGAGGCAATCAGGATTTCCTGAGCAACAGCAGGCATAGGCGGCAGGTAATCTATCTTCTGGATTTCCTGTCTGACATTTGAGGTAATTGAACTACTGCTTTCCATAATGTTTATAATTTAATAAGTTAGTCACAACTTATCGGCGGATATATTTTTCTCTTGAGTCATTATTAAGAAATTTCTCCTGTGTTTTTACAGACTTACCTCATGCTAGTATCTTATTTATGCTGACATATCCGAATATAGACCCTGTCGCGCTTGATTTAGGGATTTTACAAATTCGTTGGTATGGTCTGAGTTACGTCATCGGTATCCTGATTGCCTGGTGGCTGCTGAAAAAGAGAGGCGCTATTCAGCGTTGGGGCTTTTCTAACGAACAGGTAGGCGATTTAGTCTTCTATGCTATGGTCGGCATTATTGTTGGCGGCAGGCTTGGTTCGATCTTTTTCTATAACTTTGATTATTACCTGCAACATCCAGTCGAGATTTTTTATATCCATCAAGGAGGAATGGCGTTTCACGGCGGCTTATTGGGTGTTATTGCAGCTATGTTGCTGTTTGCAAAAAAATACCAATTGAAGTTTTTCCTGGTGACGGATTTTATCGCACCAACGGTACCAGTCGGTTTATTTACCGGCAGGATTGCCAATTTTATCAATGGAGAATTATGGGGAGCCCCCAGTAACCTGCCGTGGGCGATGGTATTCCCGGCCGAGAGCGCGGGCGGCATTGCCAGGCATCCGTCGCAGTTATATGAGGCCTTGTTGGAAGGCATTATTTTATTCGTCTTACTTTGGGTTTTTTCTCAAAAACCCAGGCCCACAGCCAGTATTTCCGGACTTTTCCTTTTCGCTTATGGGCTGTTCAGGTTTCTGGTAGAGTTCGTCAGAGAACCTGATTCTCAACTGGGTTACTTGGCATTTGATTGGGTCACCATGGGCCAGGTTTTGTGTCTGCCGATGATTATAATCGGCCTATTTTTAATTATCTGGTCGTACAGGAAGAATTGATTGTGCAGCAGTATCTGGATTTATTAAGTCATATTAAACAACATGGAACGGAAAAGTCGGATCGAACCGGCACTGGTACACTTAGCGTTTTTGGTTATCAAATGCGTTTTGATTTAGCCGCTGGGTTTCCACTTGTGACTACCAAGCAATGTCATTTGAAATCGATAATCTATGAATTACTTTGGTTTCTTCAAGGTAATACAAATATTCAATATTTAAATGAACATGGAGTGTCGATCTGGGATGAGTGGGCTGATGAGAGAGGAGACTTGGGACCAGTCTACGGTGCGCAATGGCGAAGCTGGCAGGGCTCAAACAAGAGCATTGATCAAATTACTCATGTAATTGAACAAATCAAGACCAACCCCGATTCTCGACGCCTTATCGTCAGTGCCTGGAATGTAGGTGAAATAGAAAAAATGGCTTTGGCGCCTTGTCATGCTTTTTTTCAATTCTACGTCAATGATGGCAACTTATCCTGTCAACTGTACCAGCGTAGCGCAGACGTATTCCTCGGCGTGCCGTTTAATATTGCTTCATACGCATTATTAACCATGATGATTGCGCAAGTCACTGACCTGAAACCGGGTGATTTTGTACATACACTCGGTGATGCACACTTGTACTTAAACCATCTCGAACAGGTTGACGAACAATTACAGCGTGAACCTTTTTCATTACCGGAAATGAAACTGAATCCTGCAGTAAAAGATATTTTTTCATTTCAGTATGAAGACTTTAATTTAATCAATTATCAATACCATCCAAAAATAACAGCACCTATAGCGGTATAAACTATGAATCGAACTATTTATTTATCGGGTTTTTTATTTTTTATATTTAGCGTTCAATTGTTTGCTCAGGAAGAAAAGCCCGATGAGATTGTTAAAGAAACGGTATCAGAGATACTGACAATTCTTGCTAATACAGATTTAACAGAACAAGAAAAAAAGCAAAAGGTATTTGATATTGCAGATAACAGAATTAATTTTCTGGAAATGTCCAGGCGTGTATTGGCTACAAATTGGCGTAAGGCCAGTCAAGAACAACAAGAAATGTTTATCGATAGATTTAGTCAAATTTTACTCAATAATTACTGGGTAAGAATCAAACGCTATGCCGGTGAACAAGTTGAATATACTGCAGTGACTTATGATAGTACTGATATCGCAACCGTTGATACTGTGATAGTGCAAGCTGGTGATGTTCGAATTCCTATTTCCTATCGCATGAAACGTATTGTGAGTATTTGGTACGCCTACGATTTTATTATTGAACATCTTAGTCTGGTGCAAAGTTTTAGAAATGAATATGCTGCGATCATTAAAAATAGTGGCATTGAAGATGTACTAAGTTATATGCGGTCAGAAATTGATGCATCTTCTGAAAGTTAAACCTGCAAGAAAATGAGATACGCTATTGTTGTTGCGATGGATCAAAATCGGGTCATTGGTCATAACAATACCCTGCCCTGGCATCTCTCTTCAGATTTACAGTACTTTAAAAAAATCACCATGGGTAAGCCGATTATCATGGGTCGTAAAACTCATGAATCAATTGGACGTCCTTTACCTGGCAGGCAGAATATAATTCTTACCAGAGATACTAGCTATCAATCTAATGGTTGTACGATAGTGAATTCAATCGAAGTATTAAATAGGTTCTGTGAGAACCATGAAGAATTGATGATTACTGGCGGTGCCGAGATTTATAAAATGTTGTTGCCAAAAACAAATCGTATTTATTTAACCGAAGTAAAAACCTCAGTTGAAGGTGAAACGTTCTTTCCGGAGTTTGATCGGGAAAGCTGGAATGAATCCAGCCGTGAAGACCATCTTGCCGATGAGAAGAATGATTTTGATTATAGTTTTGTAGTGTTAGATAAAGTCTAGTTTTAGGTAGCGTTTTCTTAAAGCCTTTTAAGAGGTCCTACTTGTTGGTCAATTTTTCATGCAAGTCATCAAGACTTTCTATAGTTATTGTAGGCTCAATCCCCCATGGATCGTAGATGGAACTCTTAGAGCGCCTTACCCAAGCAGCACGCATACCTGCAGAGATTGCACCTATGACATCAAACGGGTTGCTTGAGATTAGCCATGCACTATTGCCTTTGGCTTCAGACTGTCTTAAAAAATGGCTATACACAGCAGGGTTTGGTTTAAACGACTTAATATCATCTACGCTAATAATTTCTTGAAAATAATCCTTAATGCCAGCAGTAACAAGTAATTCATTTACTGCATTAGCAGTTCCGTTAGAGAAAGCGAATAATCGATAATTACTTTCTACAAGTTTCTTCAGTCCGATATCTACATCCGCAAAAGCAGGGAGCAAACGGTAGCACTCAAGTAAGTTTTTTCTTTGCTGACTAGTTAGGTCTATTCCATAGAACAAGCATGTATAGTCAAGGGCATTGCTAATACAAACTGAAAAAGGTTCATAATTTTGCATTAGCCCGCGACGAAATGAATATTCCAATTGTTTTTCACGCCAGGTATGAGAGAAATTTTTAGCCTTATTTCCAATCAATCCGTTTAGCTCAGAAACAACCCCATGTGTGTCAATTAAGGTCCCATATACATCGAATGCTAGCGTAACTGTCACGTAATAATCCTCATATTTCTATTGTAAACACTATTTTAATGAATAGTTTGTCATAAATGCGTGTGTAGATGTCTATAAAAGCAATTCAAAAAAGCCTATTTTTTTCAATTAGATAAGTAATTTTTTTAGTATAGTCATTTCATATAATGTATCTGTTTACTGTTTCTTTTCTATTTTCATTTTTATCGAGAATGCGAAATGGTATGAGGGGCGTTTTAAGAGAATATTCAAATGAGCGCATTTATCTTGAAAGATGCCATGCGCGACGCCGAATCGCATTCGTTTTCTAGGGTATCCGCAGGTCACGATGGCGGGGTGGTCTTGCTTTGTGTATCTTTTTCTTTTATCGCTGAAAGAAAAGATACTCGCCGTGATGGCGAAACTGCACTTAAACCAGATTAACAAATTCAGAGAGCTATTTATTAGCGCAACCTAGTCAGTTTTTGGAATCAATGTTCTACTGAAACTGATAATGGCGCGTTGCAGTTGCATCTCAGGATTTGCGCCTCGCGACGTCAGAGATATTTTATTAAATCATGCAATATCAGTTACTTAAGAATGAAAATCAATTGCATCTAACGATATGAGTTCTGGACAAGCAAAATCTGCATCGGTTAGCATATAGGATATTGCTGCGCCGCAGAAATACTAAATCGTAAACTGCCCTGTGGATGTAATTTCAAATTTTTATGTGCTTTATTGGCTTAATGGGCGTGAAATCAGATAAACTGCGCGCGTTTTTCCCTCCAACCTGCACCAGAGAGAGGTATTTTTGGTTAGATGAGTTTGTATGCAGAATATTTAGAAGAAATTGAGCTACGCGATAAGGAGCTCGGTTTGCATCCTAAGCCTATCGATAGTGCTGATTTGTTGGCAGAGATCATTGAGCAAATTAAAGACACTGCCCACGAACATCGTGCAGACTCGCTGAAGTTTTTTATTTATAACACCCTGCCTGGCACGACTAGTGCGGCCGGCGTAAAAGCAAAATTTCTCAAACAAGTCATTCTGGGTGAGGAATCTGTCGCAGAAATCACACCTGAATTTGCCTTCGAACTGCTCTCGCATATGAAGGGTGGCCCTTCTGTTGAAGTATTGCTCGACCTCGCGCTTGACGATAACGAGGAAGTAGCAAACCCGGCTGCAGAAGTTTTAAAAACACAGGTCTTCCTGTATGAGGCCGATACCGAGCGACTCGAAAAAGCATTCAAAGCGGGCAATACACTGGTTAAAGATATCCTCGAAAGTTATGCCGCAGCTGAGTTCTTTACTCAGCTGCCCGATATTGATGAAGAGATTAAAATCATTACCTATATCGCTGGCGTCGGTGATATCTCCACAGATTTGCTCTCTCCCGGTCCCGATGCACACTCTCGCTCTGACCGGGAGTTACACGGTCAGTGCATGATCACGCCCGAGGCACAACAGGAAATCGTCGAGTTAAAAAAGCAGCACCCGGATAAAAAAGTCATGCTCATCGCCGAGAAAGGCACAATGGGTGTAGGCTCTTCGCGAATGTCCGGGGTGAATAATGTTGCTCTCTGGGCAGGCGTGCCAGCCAGTCCCTATGTGCCTTTTGTTAACATTGCTCCTGTAGTTGCTGGTACTAATGGTATTGCACCGATCTTTTTGACCACAGTCGAAGTAACCGGTGGTATTGGCCTGGATCTGAAAAATTGGGTTAAGAAAGTTGATGCCGATGGTAATTCTGTACTCGACCACAACGGTGACCCCATGCTTGAACAAGCATATTCGGTCGATACTGGCACGGTGTTAACCATCAATACCAAAGAGAAAAAACTATATAACGGCGACAACGAACTGGCAGACGTCTCTGATGCTTTCACCCAGCAAAAAGTGGAATTTATGAAAGCCGGCGGTTCTTACGCAGTGGTGTTTGGCAAGAAACTGCAAACATTCGCCGCTGAAATACTCGGTGTTGAAGCACCTCAAGTGTATGCGCCATCGAAAGAAATTCCTGCCGAAGGTCAAGGACTGACTGCTGTTGAAAAGATTTTTAACCGTAATGCAGTGGGGGTGTCTTCTAAAGAACCACTACTCACTGGTTCTAATGTTCGCGTTAAAGTAAACATCGTCGGTTCTCAGGACACCACTGGCTTGATGACTTCACAAGAACTGGAAGCCATGGCCGCAACCACTATCGCGCCAAGCGTAAATGGAGCTTATCAATCCGGTTGTCACACCGCATCAGTGTGGGACAAAAAAGCGCAAACCAATATCCCAAAGTTGATGAAATTTATGAACGACTTTGGCTTGATCACAGCACGTGATCCCAAGGGCGTCTACCACGCGATGACAGATGTCATTCACAAGGTGCTGAACGATATTACCGTTGACGATCGGGCGATTATCATTGGTGGCGATTCACACACACGTATGTCAAAAGGCGTTGCCTTCGGTGCCGACTCCGGCACAGTGGCACTGGCATTGGCAACCGGTGAAGCAACCATGCCTATTCCGGAATCGGTCAAAGTGACCTTCAAGGGCGAGATGAAAAGTCACATGGACTTTCGCGACATCGTGCATGCCACACAGATGCAAATGCTCGAAGAGTTCAGTGGCGAGAATGTTTTTCAGAGTCGAGTGATTGAAGTCCACATCGGTACCCTGTTGGCTGATCAGGCCTTCACTTTTACTGACTGGACTGCTGAAATGAAAGCCAAGGCATCAATTTGTATTTCCGAAAACGATACCTTGATTCAGTCTCTGGAAATTGCCAAGAGCCGAATCAAGATTATGATCGACAAGGGCATGGAAAACCCTGCGAAGACTCTGGCCGGTTTGATTCAACTGGCTGACAAGCGCATCAATGAAATCAAGACTGGCATAGAGCCTGCCTTAGCGCCTGATAACAATGCCAAGTACTACGCTGAGGTCGTTGTTGATCTCGATGCAATTGAAGAACCGATGATCGCCGACCCTGATGTGAATAACGATGATATCTCAAAGCGTTATACGCATGACGTCATTCGCCCAGTCTCTTACTACAAAGACAAACCAGTGGACCTGGGTTTTATTGGTTCTTGCATGGTGCATAAAGGCGATATGCAAATCATTGCACAGATGCTACGTAACATCGAACAACAACAGGGCAAGGTAGAATTTAAAGCGCCGCTTGTGGTTGCTCCCCCAACTTATAATATTGTTGATGAACTCAAGGTTGAAGGCGATTGGGACATTCTGCAAAAATATTCCGGCTTTGTTTTTGACGACGATAACCCAAAAGGTGCCGCACGCACCAAGTACGATAATATTCTATATTTGGAGCGCCCTGGCTGTAACTTGTGCATGGGTAATCAGGAAAAAGCCGAACCGGGCGATACCGTTCTCGCAACATCAACCCGTCTCTTCCAGGGGCGTGTGGTTGCCGATGCTGAAGACAAAAAAGGAGAGTCACTGTTAGGTTCGACGCCACTTGTCGTGCTGTCAACAGTACTCGGTCGCTTCCCGACACTTGAAGAATATAAAGATGCGGTAGCAGGAATAAACCTGACTGACTTCGCACCTCCTACAGAAGAACTCAGTACTGAGCCAACTGTTCAGCCGATAAGAGCGGCAGGCGGCTGATAAATTATTGCTCGCACATTAATACATTTGATTTTGCCATTCGCGGCAAAACAAATCCTGAACGAAACAACTCATTAAAAAGCTACTTATTAATTGGCTTTTGTCGCGATGGCACGCTAAATAATTGCTCATCTTCAAGTCTTAATGCGGTCAATGTTCCTCCCCAGATACAACCGGTATCAATTGGATAAACATTATATTGTTTGAAATTTTGTGATTGACCGAGCGTCACCGTAGACCAGTGTCCAAAAACGATACGAGTATCATTGGATCTTCTTTCAGGATGTGCATACCAGGCGACTAATTCATCTTGTTCATCTGGCATGCCTTTCTCTTCAAAATCCATTTCGCCAGTTGGATGTAAATAACGCGTTCTGGTAAAACAGTTAATCACATATCGATGTTGTTCGATTTCACTTAAGTCATTGGACCATTGTTTCGGTTCGTTACCGTACATATGTGGTAAAAAATCAAAAAACTTGTCGCCTCTAATCATACTGCCTGTGTTATCTGCCATCTCGTTTGCTTGTGTAATAGACCACATGCTTGGCAATCCTGCATGCAGCATGGCGAAATTTAATTCTTTTTCATAATAAAAGAGCGGTTGTTGTCTAATCCACAAATAGATATGTTCTGCATGTTCCGATTCCAGAATTTCGTCTAGCGTATCTTTCTTATGCAGTTTTCTTATGCCTTTGGCAATAGCAAGTAAATGTAGATCATGATTACCTAATACAGTTTTCGCATTGTTGCCTAGTGACATAACAAATTCTATACAGTCAAGAGACATTGGACCGCGATTGATAAGATCGCCGACAAACCAGAGTTGATCCTTGTTTTCGTCAAAATTGATTTCGTTTAATAATTCGAGTAATTCGATATAACAACCCTGTAAGTCGCCTATCGCGTAGGTACTCATGGTTTAATGTAGTGAGTTTGGCATGGATAAATTAAATACGGGAATCGGCGCATCAAATTCAACACCATTATCAGCGACAAGTTCATAACTTCCTTGCATGCAACCAACAGGTGTTTCCAGTATTGCTGCACTGGTATATTGAAATGATTCGCCTGGCATGATGCGGGGTTGCTTGCCGACTACACCATCGCCTTGTACCTCTTGCACATTGCAATTGGCATCGGTAATTAACCAGCGCCTGCGCATCAATGTAGCTGGATGCGAGCCAGTATTTGTAACGGTTATTGTATATGCAAAGACGTAACGTTGTTCATCTGGTTCAGACTGTCCATGCACATAAGATGTTCTGGCTGATATTTCTATTGCATAGTCACTTTCACTCATCTTTGCATTTCAACGCAAAGTGTTTATTACTGCAAGTGACGCTGAAAATTATTGCAATACGGTGCCTATTGATTTCTGTCGATAACTGATGGCCTCTGATAAATGTTCGACATTGATAACAGTTTGCTGATCGAGATCGGCAATGGTTCTGGCAACTTTTAGAATGCGATGCACAGCACGACCTGACAACCCCAGTTTTTTGGTTGCCATGACTAATAAATTTTTCTGTATTTCATCGAGACGACAAAATTGGTCCAATTCTCGTTTGCCAAGTTCTGCATTTGTTTTTTGATATCGATCTAGTTGAGTATGATGTGCTTTCGTTACGCGTTCTTGTATACGTTTACTAGGCTCTCCTGAAGTTCGTTGATGACCAATGATTAATTCGGCTTTGCTATTGACTTCAATCACCATATCGATTCGATCCAGTAAGGGCCCGGATATTTTATTTTGATAGCGTAGTACTTGTTCTTCAGTACAGCGACAGCGGCCACTTTCATCACCAAGATAACCACAAGGACATGGATTCATTGCTGCGATTAATTGAAATCTGGCTGGAAATTCTACCTGTCTCGCAGCACGCGAGATAATAATACGGCCTGACTCCATTGGTTCGCGTAAAACTTCTAACACCTTACGATCAAATTCCGGTAATTCATCAAGGAATAAAATTCCATGATGTGCAATCGAAATTTCACCTGGTCTGGGTACACTGCCACCGCCAACGAGTGCGACGGATGACGCACTGTGATGCGGCGACCTGACAATGCGTTTCCCCCAATTTTCTTGATTAATACCTTGCTGACTGATCGATAATATGGCGGCACTTTCCAATGCCTGCTCATTCGTAAGTGGTGGCATAATTGAAGGGAGTCTTTCTGCCAACATGGTTTTACCCGAGCCCGGATGACCGATCATTAAAAGATTATGTCTCCCGGCTGCTGCAATTTCTAATGCACGCTTGGCATGTTCGTGTCCAATAATTTCATTAATATCAGTTTCGTATTCTTCGCATTCAATATTTTTTTCATTGATATATGTGTTAATAATTTTATTAGCACTCAAATGTTCGTATACATCAAGCAGATGTGAAGCTGGTAGGCAATGACAATCCTTTACCAGAGTTGCTTCATCAATATTTTTGTCTGGCAAAATAAGTATTCGATTTGCATGTTTGCATGCGAGGGAAACTGGCAAAGCACCTTTGATAGATCTGAGTTCCCCTGTTAAAGAGAGCTCTCCAATTAATTCGTACCTTTTATCAGTATTGATTGTCAGTTGACCTGAAGCAATCAGGATTCCTATGGCGATGGGTAGATCAAAGCGCCCGCCTTCTTTAGGTAGATCAGCTGGTGCCAGATTGACGGTAATGCGACTTAATGGGAAATCAAATTTGTTGTTAATGATGGCACTGCGAACACGCTCCTTACTTTCCTTAACCGTGGTTTCTGGTAAACCGACAATAGAAAAAGAGGGGAGACCTCGAGACAGGTGAACTTCGACGATGACTTCAGGTGCTTGTATGCCATCCTGCGCACGAGAATAAATGGTAGCAATACCCATAGTTATCTTCCTTGATTGAGTAAGTTGACAAATTTAAACCATTTTTGACGTTATGCCTAACTTGATGAAATAGCCGCACACATCTGGTTCGGAGCAAAATAAAATTGCA
>JBCCHP010000003.1:0-21449 GCA_039028675.1 Pseudomonadota bacterium
AAAATAATACTATCAAACATGACAGAGAAAATGTTTTCACCTAACCACCAAAATCATCCAGCAAAATATTATCCTGCTCAACACCCAAATCAACCAGCATGCCAATAACAGCTGAGTTCATCATCGGTGGGCCACACATATAAAATTCACAGTCTTCCGGCGCAGCGTGATCTTTAAGATAATTATCATATAAAACATTATGGATAAATCCGGTATAACCTTCCCAGTTATCTTCAGGCTTAGGATCAGACAGGGCAACATGCCATTGAAAGTTATCAAACTCTTTTTGTAATCCATCAAAATCCTGAACGTAAAACATTTCACGCTTACTACGTGCGCCATACCAGAATGACATTTTACGTTTAGTATTTAGACGTTTGAGTTGATCGAAGATGTGAGAGCGCATTGGTGCCATGCCAGCGCCACCACCGACAAATACCATCTCGGCTTCGGTTTCTTTTGCAAAGAATTCTCCGTATGGACCAGATATTGTGACCTCATCACCGGGTTTTAAGCCGTAAATAAATGAGGACATTTTCCCTGGGGGTATATCATCACTTGCTCCTGGAGGGGGGCTTGCAATACGCACGTTTAACATTATTAACCCTTTTTCCAATGGGTAATTAGCCATTGAATAAGCGCGCAATACTGGTTCTTTAACTATTGATTTATATCGCCAAAGATTAAAGTGATCCCAGTCTTCACGAAATTCTTCACCAATAACGTAGTCACCGTAATTAATTTCATAAGGCGGGCATTCAATTTGAATATAACCACCAGCTCGAAAGTCGACGTTTTCGCCTTCTGGTAATTCGATTACTAATTCTTTAATAAATGTTGCAACGTTGTCATTTGAACGTACCTTACATTGCCATTTTTTTACACCGAATACCTCATCCGGCACTTCGATTTTGAGATCTTGTTTAACCGTTAGCTGACATGAAAGTCGATCACCATGACATGCTTCGCGCTTGGAAATATGTGATTCTTCTGTTGGTAAAATTGCACCACCACCGTCCAATACTCTGACACGACATTGTCCACATGTGCCACCACCTCCACATGCAGAAGAAACGAATAAATTAGCATCAGCGAGTGCACCTAATAATTTTCCACCCACTGCAGTTTCAATAGTTTTTTCTCCGTTTATCAGTACAGATACATTACCCGAACTTACCAATCTGGATTTGGCGAACAAAATAATAAATACCAATGCCAAAACAATGAGAGTAAAAAGAAAAACACCAAGTGAGATTTCAACAACCATACAACACCTCTACAACTGAATACCTGAGAACGCCATGAAACCTAGTGACATAAGGCCCGCTGTGATAAACGTTATGCCAAGCCCTTGCAGGCCATCTGGCACATCACTGTACTTGAGTTTTTCACGAACGCCCGCTAATGCCGTGATTGCCAACGCCCAGCCAACACCACTGCCTATTCCATACGTAACACTTTCAACTAAATCATAATCTCGTTGCACCATAAATAAGGTTCCCCCAAGAATGGCGCAATTAACCGTTATTAACGGCAAAAATATACCTAAGGCATTATAGAGTGCCGGAAAATAACGATCGAGTACCATCTCCAGAATCTGGACAATCGCGGCGATTACACCGATATAACAAATAAGACCAAGAAAACTTAAATCAACTTCCGGCAAGCCAGCCCATGCCAGGGCACCATCCTTGAGTAAATATTGATAAAGCAAGTTATTTGCTGGAACGGTAATACCTTGAACAACGATCACCGCAGCACCAAGACCAATTGCGGTTGATATTTTTTTTGATACGGCAAGGAAAGTACACATACCAAGAAAAAAAGAAAGCGCTAGATTTTCTGTAAAGATGGACGCGATAAAGAGGCTAAGTATATGCTCCACTTACATTACCTCGGTGCGATGTACTTGATGTATCTGGTATTCTGGTTTTTCCATTTGCGCGGTTTTCCAGGTACGCAATCCCCAGATCAGCAAGCCAATAATAAAGAACGCGCTGGGTGGAAGTAACATCATTCCATTTGGCACATACCAGCCACCATTCGATTGCAATGGCATAATCACATAACCCAGTATTGTGCCTGAGCCGAATAGCTCTCGTATCGTGCCAACAGCGATGAGTATCACGCTGTAACCCAAGCCGTTACCAATTCCATCAAGGAAACTGGGACCCACTGGATTTTTCATTGCAAATGCTTCCGCTCGGCCGAGCACAATACAATTAGTAATAATTAAGCCGACGAATACTGATAGTTCCTTACTCGTTTGAAAGGCATATGCTTTTAATACCTGGTCAACAACGATGACCAATGACGCAATAATAGTCATTTGTACGATAATTCGAATGTTTGTCGGGACATGATTGCGAATCATACTGATAGACGCATTTGAACATGCCGTGACCGCAGTTAAGGCGACACACATAATTAATGCAGTCGATAACTTTGTCGTGACTGCCAAGGCTGAGCAGATTCCCAATACCTGTAGAGCGATGGGATTGTTATCAAATAATGGATCGAGTACAACTTTCTTTGCTTCACCAGCCATCAGGAATTCTCTTTTTGTAATTTATTCAAAAATGGTCCAAATCCATTGATGCCTAACCAGTATTGCATCAAATTACTCACTCCTTTACTGGTTAGTGTGGCACCTGCCAGACCATCGATTTGATAGGGTAAATCAGCGCTGCTTGGATCAGTTTTACCTCTAACAACTTCCAATTTAAACTCATTTGTATCATTAAATATCTTTTTCCCTTGCCAGATGTCGCGCCAGGTCGGATTATCAATTTCCCCGCCTAATCCAGGCGTTTCTCCATGTTCGTAAAATTTCAGGCTAAAAATGGTATTTGCATCCGGCTCCAGAGCAATAAACCCATACATCGTAGACCAAAGCCCATAGCCATGAACGGGTAATATAATCAGTCGCGTTTGTTCCTGTTCTTTTACAAAATAAACCGTTGCATAGTTTGCCCGACGTTTAATCTTGGCAATATCTTCATCGGCAGTTAACGATTGACTCAAAACCGGATCTTTTGCAGCCTTGCGTTGGTTATAAACCTGAACGTCAACATCGTCGGAGAAATTGCCTGTTTCAATATCGACAATTCTGGGTTCAATATTTTTAAACTCTGCATCAATATCTGTGTTTTCCTGCAATAGTCCAGCCACATCCAGGATATTCTTTTTAATATCGGCAGTTTTGTTTTTTTCCTGTATGGGTTTCAGGCCGACAGCCGCAGCCGATACAATAATTGAACAAACCAGACACAAAAATATCGCCACTAGCAGTGTTTTCTGCGTACTGTCGTTTTTTAATGCCAAAAGTTTTTTAAGCACTGTGCTTACCTATCATAGATAACCGCGCTTTCGTCGAGCAATATCGACTTGTACAACGAAGTAGTCGATCAGCGGCGCAAAAATATTGGCAAAAAGTATTGCAAGCATTATGCCTTCCGGAAATGCGGGATTGACGACACGGATTAATACGGTCATCGCTCCGATAAGTAGACCAAATATCCAGCGGCCCATATCAGTCATTGCAGCTGAGACCGGATCAGTTGCCATATAAGTCATGCCGAAGGCAAAACCGCCAATCGATAAATGCCAGTACCAGGGCATGGCAAACATTGGATTAGTATCACTTCCGATTAGATTAAATAGACCGGCAGTCAAGAACATGCCGAAAAACACACCAAAAATTATTCGATAAGACGCGATACGCGTATAGATTAAAAATGCGGCGCCGAATAAACAGGCGAGGGTAGAAGTCGAACCAATTGAGCCTTGTATGCTACCCAAAAAAGCTTGTGTAAGTGTAATTCCACTACTTGCAATGGCTTCCACCCCTCCCAGTGCTGCCATGCCTAAAGCCGTAGCACCACTAAATCCATCAACTGCTGTCCACACAGCATCGCCCGACATCTCTGCTGGATAGGCAAAGAATAGGAACGCCCGACCAGTCAATGCGGGGTTTAAAAAGTTTTTACCCGTACCACCAAACACCTCTTTGCCAACAACGACGCCAAAAGATATGCCAATAGCAACCATCCAAAGCGGAATATCAGGTGGTAATGTCAGTGTGAATAACATCGAACTGACGAGAAATCCTTCATTCACTTCATGATTACGTATACCTGCAAATAATACTTCCCATAATCCTCCCGCGACGAGCGTCACGATATATAGCGGCAGAAAATACAGCAGTCCATGTATACAATTAGCATAAATACTATTCGGGTCATGACCGACGCTTAATGTATCTAGAATAAATCCTCGCCAGCCGGGCACACTTTCAATGCCCATATCTACCATGGCAAGGTTGGCCTGATAACCGGTATTCCACAATGCCATAAAAATACAAGGTAACGTTGCAACCACGACATAACTCATTACGCGTTTAAGATCGATTGCATCCCGTACATGTGGAGAAGTACGAGTGACATCGGATGGAGAATAAAAAAACGTATCTACCATTTCATAAACGGCATAATACTTTTCATACGGACCGCCTTTGGCGAAGTATGGGTGTAAGCGATCGAGAAATTTTCTGGCTCTAGATACCATTATCCTTCCTTCTCGATTTGCTCCAGGTTGGTCCGTAATACCGGACCAAAATCATATTTACCAGGGCAGACAAACGAACATAGCGCGACGTCTTCTTCATCAAGTTCGAGGCAACCTAATGCTTGTGCCGAGTCAGTATCGCGCACTAATAAGGCTCTTAATAATTGCGTCGGTAGCATGCGTAAAGGCATTACCTTTTCATAAATTCCAATCGGAACCATCGCTCGAGGACTACCATTTTGACTGGTTGTGATATCAAATTGTCCCGGTTTCAAGAGACTGGAGATCATGGCATTCGTCGCCGAGTATTTTTCCCTGCCCGGTGTGATCCAGCCAAATAGATCACGCCTCCTTCCTTCCGCTAAAACAGTGATCTGATTGTGATAACGTCCTAAAAAACCAGCCCAATCATGTGCATGATGTCCGTTAAAAACTGAACCTGAAATAACCCGACACTCTGTTTTAATCAGTTCATTGTTGACCATCTCTTCTATATTGGCGCCAAGACGCGTTCTTACCAGCCTGGGTTTAGGCACGATCGGACCAGCTAAAGATACAATCCGCTCTATCCATAGTTTGCCAGTAGTAAATAATTGACCAAATGCAATCACATCCTGATAACCAATTGTCCATACTGTTTTTTCTGCATTGACGGGGTCAACATAATGAATATGTGTGCCAGCGAGTCCTGCTGGGTGGGGCCCGGAAAATTCAACTTCCTCTAATTGTTCAAATTTCATTACATTGATTTGAGCGCCTTTTTGTTTACATAAATAGACTTTGCCATCAGTTAATTTAGAAATAACAGCAAGACCATTATTAAATGCATCTTCTCGTTCGGCGATAATTACACTCGGATCTGCTGCTAGTGGGTTGGTATCTATTGCAGTGATAAAGATTGAATTTGGTGTAGTGTCTATGGCTGGAATTTTACTGTACGGTCGTGTGCGAATAGCAGTCCAGTTACCAGACTTGATTAGATTTTCCTTAACCTGCTCTCGATTTAAATCAAGCAGCTGTTCCTGATCGAATCGATTAAAAACTTCATCTTCTTCAGAACCGGGTGCATCCAATGTGATCACCACTGATCGTAATACACGACGCGCACCACGATTTATTGCTTCAATTACGCCGGCGCCGGGTGCGGTAAATACAACCCCAGGATTTTTTTTATCTTCGAATAAGGCCTGACCACGTTTAACATGGTCTCCTTCACTGATGAGCATTGTTGGTTTCAGGCCAATATATTCGTCACCAAGTAGTGCCACATTGGCCACTTTATGACCGGCGTGAATTGATGGATCAGGATGTCCTTCAACCGGTAAGTTTATTCCTTTATTGATATTGAAATGCATTTTTTACAAACAGCTTAAATCTAGCCAGATAATGATTTTTTTTACCGTGATGTATATAGTAGCTTTAAATTAAAAAATATTCTTCAATATGTTGAATTCATTTAATAAATTTTCATTAAAATATCGATGCTGGTTAAATAATTATTAATATTCTGACCATTAATACTGACCCTCTACCATCTGAATATGCCAGAGATAAGCAGATGTTACAGATATTTATAGAATCTTTAGCGACAACATGGTTAAAAAAGTTGAATTCGATTGACCTATACCAGGATCCTCCGCCCTGGTATGACGAATCACTATTTAATTTTTTGTGGACAACTGATAATGAGAATGACAAATCAGATGCTAGGCAACGCTCTGAAACCATAAGCTACATGCTGCGTCATTCTGAGTTGTTTAATCAGGCCGAGTTATTAGTGATTGCTGCACCGGTTTGGAATGCTTCAGTTCCTGCAATACTTAAAGCCTGGATTGATATAATTATTTCACCTAATTACACCTATTGTTTCGGGACGGATGGAATTCAACCTTTACATCGCATAAAGCGAGTACTTTGGTTAATCTCCTCAGGTGGTGCGGAGGAAAAAGTTAATGCGAATAATCATTTTTTAATGGTGCAAGAATCACCTTTTCGCTATATCGGTATTCCAGATAGCGATGTTATATGGGCAGATCGACAAGAGTCGGCTTTATTTGAAGATCATGCGACACGATTAGAACAGGCATTAGATAAAGTAAGACATTATGCTAAGTCATTAACTGAGTGACCGTTAATGTACTAACAAAATTTGCTTAGATAACACTATAGATAATAAAAAGAAAAACAGCGTTTAATATTACGCAACAATGTTAAAGTAAATTGGTATTAGCAATTTTCAATCGTATAAGCAGCACAATGCCAATCAGCATTACAATCGTTGAACACAACATCACCATTGAATAATTGCCGTAAACCTCTGCGGTATAACCTGCAAAGGCAGGTCCTATAATTTGCGCGACGGCATAGTAGATAGAAATTTTACCCATTAATTTGGCCGGTCTAGTTGGCGCTAGTTTACCTACTAACGTTAGCATCATACTGACGATGCCCATCATGCTACCACCATAAAGTATTGCGCTTAGTACGATTAATGCTAATGGCACATCAAAGATTAATATTGCGATGCTGATTGTCATCAAGATGTACGCCATCAGGAACGCAATAAAATCACCGACATGATTAGCAATTTTTTCCCAAATATAACTACATGGGATCATGATTAGACCAACAAGAAACCATGCCCAATTTCCATAACCGATCAGTTCTTCACGATTATTGACGATGACGACCAGAAAAGTGGCATAAATGACATAAGCAATGCCCACAAAAAAATAGCTGATTGATAATAGTCGTAACCATTTAGCATCAGGTAACTGATCTACCAGTTGTTTACCTGACTTGGTCACATCATATCCATCTGGTTTTGGTAACCAACACCACGCAGGAAATGCCAACACCAATCCGATAACAGCAAAGATCTCCCATTGTGTTGCCCAGTCATAGACTGGCAGCATTAATTCCACAGCAATAGCTGTCAGAACTATTCCAAGGCCCACACCACCGAAATGGATTCCCATATTCATTTGATAACCATGTCGAACCAACCAGTTCATGATCAGTCCTGAACCGAGTAGTAAACCTCCCGCAGCAGTTAAGCCAGCGAGATAACGCCATAAACTCCAAATGATCCAGTTTTCTGTCCAAGCCATTGCTATCGTACTAACTACGGCAATTATTAACGACACTCGATATAGCTTGTCTTTTAATACAAGATTATTGATGGATGCAGCAATTATAGTACCGGTGAGATAACCGAAATAATTAGATGCTGCTAACCAGCCACCCATAGCATCATTTAATAAATTTGCATCCTGCATGATTTGTAGCAAAGGAGTATAAGCAAAACGAGCGATACCCATAGTCAGTATCAGACTACAAATACCAGCTATAAAGATTTTGATTTGCTGTAAAGACATAAAGGAGTTTGTGGTGCTTATTGTTTATTGATGAGATTGTCACAATTCATCAATATAGTCATTTATTCACTGCATGCTGGAAGTCGTCGATGCACAATTTGCAAAACGCCAACGCATCAAAAAATTACGTTAAATTATTATTATGAAAGACTTAAAAAAGTGCCAGACCTGCATAGAATTAGTAATGAATTAGTGAATTCACAGTATATTTGGCTAACTTTTCTCTACCTTTAAGAAAGTCCAATTCGATTACAAATGCACAGCCTGCAATTTCGCCTCCCAATTTTTCTATCAATTTACAACTGGCGGCAGCAGTCCCTCCTGTTGCGATCAGATCGTCAATTAATAATAATCGATCGCCTTTTTCGACTGCATCAACATGCACTTCCAATGAAGCCGAGCCATATTCCAGATCATAGGATAAACTCTCTACATCATAAGGAAGCTTACCTGGTTTACGTAATGGAATAAATCCGACCCCTAATTCCCATGCTGCCAATGAACCGAAGATAAAACCTCTAGCTTCCATGCCTGCAATATATTTAATTTCCTCACCTAAAAAAGGATGAATCAATTGATGTACTGCTAGTCTTAACATAGCAGGTTCTTTAACCAATGGAGTAATGTCTTTAAATTGAATACCTGGTTCAGGGAAATCGGGGATATTGCGAATATATGCGTTTAGTCGTTCCATTACTGGTTCTCTTGGTGAAGTCATTAATCTTTGTTAGTGTAACTTTTATTAGAGCTTGAGTGGAGCATTTAAGAGAAATAATAACTATGCAATCTTTTGCAAAAATTTATGAACAAGCTATTGCTATTAATGGCAGTGAAATTAATTTAAAACAGACTTTGCCAGTATCAAGGTCGGCAGCTGAGATCAGAAAACTTGATGATGCATATTGTCTCGCACAAATGTCGATACGTATTTTTCAAGCAGGACTTAATCAAAAGATGATAGATAATAAATGGCCTGCATTTGAAGAGGTCTTTCATGGTTTTGACATAGATGTGGTGCGTATGATGAGTGACGAAGCACTTGAGTCCTTGATGCATGAAAAACGTATTGTTAGACATTGGGGAAAAATATCCAGTGTGAGACATAATGCACAGGTGATCCATGAACTTAATGAAGATAGTGATGGATTTATTGAATGGCTGGCCAACTGGCCGCCGAGTAATATCGTTTCGCTTTGGTTTGAGTTAAAAAATCGTTTCAAGCAATTAGGAGGTTCATCTGGGCCCTTTTTTTTGCGTCGTGTTAAGAAAGATACCTTCTTGCTAACTGATGATGTCGTACGTGCATTAGGACGATGGGGTGCGATTGATTATATCCCGAAAAATAAAACTCAATTAATAAAAGTGCAGGAAGTGATGAATCAATGGCAGCAAGAATGTGATTTGCCATATTGTCAAATGAGTATGATATTGGCCAGGTCGATCGAATAAAAATGGCAAGATGGAGACCACCTGCTCCTAAATCTGCGCCTTATATTACTGAGCCAGGATATAAAAAACTGGAACTGGAATCTGCCATACTTTGGGATAAGCGAATTAAAGTGGCAATAATACTGGCTGCAGCCGCAGCTGAATGTTTTAGTTCGGAGAATGCCGAATATATCTATCGCAAAAAACAGTTAAGAGAAATTGATGCTCGTATCGGCTATTTACAAAGACGAATGCCGAAATTAAAAATTGTTAAAGAAGTACAGGACGAACGAAGAGTGTATTTTGGTGCTTGGGTGACACTAGAAGACGAAACAGGCAATGAAAAAAAATATCGTATTGTTGGTGCTGATGAGTTTGACCAACATGAAGACTATATAACAATTGATGCCCCATTATCCAGGTTAATACTTGGTAAAAGCATTGATGATGAGATTCATTTAGTTAAAAAAAACGAAGAGCAATTTCTTATTATTACTAAAATAGAGTATGACTTTTAGGACTGAAAAGAACAGGTTTGAAATATTTTCACATTAAAGTTTTATTCTTTTGGTTCAACGATTTGTTTTAATTTACCAATTATTCCCTGCTTATCCTCAACTTGATTATCTAACAAATCATTAACCTGTTTCTGCAGAGTGATGTAGTCGGTTTTACCAGTTCCAAGGACAGGTATTGCATCAACAGTTTGAATTTCTCTTGGAATTGTCATTTCACCAATCTTCTTTTCTCTGGCAACTTCTTGTAATGGCTTTCGTTCAGCATCTTTCTTTTCTGTAACAAGAATTATTTTTTCACCTTTTCGTTCATCATGAACTGCAACGGCGGCATGAGGTATATTTGGCCAGGTTAAGCTGGCAAGTTCTTCAACGCCGGAAAGCGAAACCATTTCACCACCCACCTTGGCAAAACGTTTGGCACGACCGAGAATAGTAATAAAACCATCATCATCAATATCAGCAATATCTCCTGTATCATACCAGCCAGCACCTTTCGCTGTTGAAGGCGGTTGTAAGACGCCAGGTTTGTCATGTAATAAATAACCCAACATGACGTTTGGTCCTTTTACCACAAGTTTGCCGCCTTTTTCGATACCCTCTACAGGTTCCAGATAACATTCCATTTCAGGTACTAGTCTACCTACAGAACCATACTTACTTTGCATTTTGTTATTCACTGAAATTACCGGGCTTGTCTCTGTAACTCCATAGCCTTGATAAATGCGTTTACCAAAGCGTTGCATCCAGACTTGTGCCGTATCATCGTGCAGTTTTTCAGCACCTGCTACGACAACTTCTAAAGAATCAAAATCATAAGGGTGCGCAAATCGAGCATAACCCTTATAGAAAGTATTGGTGGCATAAAAGATATTGGCCCTTAATTCATAGATCAATTCCGGAATGATTCGGTAATGCAGGGGCGTCGGGTACATAAAAATCTTACTGCCACCAAAGATCGGCATCAGAAATCCCGCATTTAAGCCGAAGGAATGGAATAAGGGTAGGCAACAAAAAATAACATCCGATGTTGAGAAATGAATGTGACATCGAACCTGCGCATAATTGGACAACAGATTACGATGTGATAGCACTACGCCCTTGGGTTGTCCCTCAGATCCGGACGTAAATAAAATCACAGCGGCTGAATCGGGATTGGTATTTATCTGCTGTTTCAAATAATGACGAACCGGGCTCTTGCTTTTATACAATGCAATTAATTTATCTCTGAGTTTGACGGTTTCTTTTAAGTCATCCAGATAAATCAATTCATGTTCTTTCTCCAGTTCGTCAGCCAGGGCTTGTAAATTAGCCTGTTCGATAAAGCGGCGCGAGGTCAGTATGGTATTGATATTTGCTGTTTTACAACAACGTTGTACCGTTAATATGCCAGCAGTAAAGTTGAGCATCGCAGGCACTCGCCCCAGGAATTGGAGTGCGAAAAACACAACAGGCATGGCATTCACATTCGGTAATAATATGCCAACATGTTCATCTGCTTTTGTTGACGATTTGATTAGCCGTGCCAATACCAATGCACGTAAGACTAAATTTTTATAATCGACTTGTTCCCGCGTTGTATCTTCCAGAACGACGTTATCGCTGCCATACTTTTCGCTAGAGAGAATCAAGCTCTGGAAAAGAGTTATTGACTGTTGAGTGCAGTGATAACTTACACGAAACATAATATCCTGCATTTGTAGTACAGCCTGTTTTCGTCTTTCATTACCCGTTATCTGTTTGGGGATGACTATTTTTTCAGGCGGTAGAATATGCATGTTGATGCGCGGGAACCATCTGGTTTTCGCTTTGCCTTTCATATAGGAAAACTTGCTAAGTTGAGCGCCATCAATGGCAACAGGTAAAATCATCGCATCACTTTTATCCGCAATGAGTCCAGGACCTTCATAGATTTTCATCAACGTGCCAGTAATCGTTATTCTTCCCTCAGGAAAGATCACGGCCTTACGATCCTGCTTAATAAATTTAACCATGGATTTGATCGATAATGGATTCATCGGATCCATTTTGAATAAATCTACAAATCGTAAGAAAGGTTTAAAGCTCGTTTGTTCTGAAATTTCAGTATTTATCGCAAACGTGGGTGTTTCTGGTAGCCAGGCGTAGAGTAATACACCATCGAGTAATGAAGTATGATTTGCGACAATTAATACTCGTTTGCCAGCTTTATCATAATTTTCAAGTCCTGTTACTTCTACGCTAAAGCAGAATTTCAAAAATAACCGCAAGAAATATTTTGCTATCTTAATCATATTTCTGAGTCATCTTTCTTGCTTGAATTCAATGTCATAAACATAGTATGACATAAGCATTGAAAATTAGGCGCCGCTAACGGCAGGTCGAACTATCAAGGTTTGTCCGGGTTGAAGTGGTTTCTTTTTATTTAAATTGTTCCACTTAACCAGGTCTTTCACATGAATATCAAACCTTCTGGCGATTAGCCAAAGTGAATCACCACTTTTAACCGTATAAGAATCCATATCAGTCGATTGATTAGCAACTTTAACTATATTATTTTCATTTGCCTCATCATCTTCTACCCATACCACTAGTTTTTGCCCAGGCCGAAGGATGCTTTTTCGTGATATACCATTCCATTGGGTCATTTGTTTGACACTCACACCATAATGTCGACCAATATCCCATAAATTGTCACCACGCCTCACTGTATAAACATAGCGCGTTCCATCTCCGGTTTTTTTCAAGCCACGAAACTTTCTGGCATCGGCGCTCAGCGTGTATGCCTTGTCGTCCAGCTTGGATTTTGGAATCAATAATGAATGCCCTGCACGAATTAAATTACTACGTAGTTTATTCGCAGACTTAATTGCACTTATGCTGGTTTTGTATTTACGTGCAATGACACCTAATGATTCACCTTCTTTAATGGTATGCCTGGTCCATTGCACACGATTGGCTGACGGTATCGTTGCCAGTTTTTGTTTAAAAGCACTCGAACGTTCAATTGGCACAAGGATTCGATGCGGACCATCCGGATCGGTTGCCCATCGATTAAAACCAGGATTAAGTGTGTAAACTTCTTCCATGCTTAGCCCTGATAATTCAGCGACCGTAGCTAAATCGATCTGACTACCGACATCAATCTGATCAAAATAGGGCGTATTCGGTATTCGCTTAAATAAAATATTATATTTACTAGAATTTTTTAGCAGTTCAGCAACCGCTAATAAACTGGGAACATAGCCACGCGTCTCTCTGGGAAGTCGCAAATGCCAAAAATCTGTTGGTTTCTTTGCTCGTTTATTACGACGGATTGCACGCTCTACATTGCCTTCACCAGAATTATAAGCAGCCAGGGCATGTAACCAGTTTCCATTAAAGCGTCCATGTAACATTTCCAGGTAATCCAATGCCGCTTCTGTTGCAGCGACAATGTCTCTACGACCGTCGTACCACCAGTTTTGTTTTAAACCATAGCGTTTGCCAGTCGCAGATATAAACTGCCAAATACCTGAGGCATGTGCATGAGAATAGGCAAAGGGTTGATAAGCACTTTCGACTATTGGTAATAAAGCCAAATCTAGCGGCATGTTGCGTTCTTTTAATCGTGAGACGATATGATACAAATAAGGATGCGCTCGATCAGAAACGCGATCCATATATTCTTGATTTTTAGCAAACCAATTGAGTTTTGATTTTACCCAAACATGGTCGACATGCGTATCTAGCTCAAGATCATCACGAATAACTAACCATACGTCTTGCTTAGGTGTTAACTTCGCTATTTGTTCGACACTAATCTGTTGCTGTTTGGTAGGCGTTTCGTCTATTTCTTTTGCTTTTGCCAGTGTCTCATATTTGACATCAGGCGGGGTCGATAATTTCTCTGCAGTTTGTTGTTTGACAGGTTGAAAATTACAGCCAGCGATTAAAATTGCTAAAAGGAGCACTAGGGCTCGTTTAAATGTCAGCATGCCGCAATCCTATGGGGCTGACTGATATTGGTCAAGCAATTTATGTCACTCAAAAATTATCCTTCCATTGTCGAATGACAGCAAATACTTCATGGGGTTGGTGTATTGACTCACCAATATAATTTGAAGCGGCTTTTATAACTGATGCCTCACGACAGCGTAAGAATGGATTTGTCTCCAATTCTATCGAAATGTTGGATGGCACAGATGGCTTATTTTGTTCACGCAGTCGTTTCACGTCTAGTAGACGATCTTTAATAGCCTCATTATCTGGTTCAACTGCTAGGGCAAACTGTAAATTAGCTTCTGTATATTCATGTCCACAGTAAAGTAAACTTTGCCGATTCAGTGTTTTAAACTTTTCTAGTGAGTGATGCATCTGTACAGGCGTACCTTCAAACATTCTGCCGCAACCAGCAGTGAATAAGGTATCGCCGCTAAATACAACAGTATCTGAATAATAAGCAACTGCGCCAGCAGTATGACCTGGCACATCTATGACAGATAACGATAAGTTAATCTCATTAAGCGACACAATATCGCCTTCTTTTACCGGATGTGTGCTGCAAGTAACGGTTTCATTTGCAGGTGTGTAAACAGGAATTGTGTAGTGTTGAATAATATCCTCTATACCGCCAACATGGTCCCAGTGATGATGGGTAATTAAAATTGCAATCGGCGTCAATGTATTTTGCTCAAGATAATCCAGAATGGGTTCCGCTTTACTGGGATCGACGATCGCTGCATATCGATGATTTATATCTGTCAAAAGCCAGATATAGTTATCCTTCAATGCTGGAAAAGGTATGATAGATGCCATAATAGACTCTGGATTTTTCAGCAGTTTAGCAATTCTAAGATGAAAAGATAATCATGGCCAAACAAGAGACAAAAACGATCCGCAAACAGCTGAGCGATTGGTTTATCAGTCCATTGGGACAACAGGTGATGCAATTGGAAAAGCAGCAAATGGAAGAGGTGTTGCCTGAGTTGTTTGGTTATCACATATTGCAGATAGGCAAGCCCGCTAGCGAGGATTACATCGATTCCTCAAAAATATCGCATAAAGCCTATCTTTGTTTAGATGAGCACGAATTAATCGAAAACGGAAACACGATTCAATCACTGGCGGAACATATTCCCATTGCTTCAGATAGTATTGATGTGGCTGTGTTACCACACGTGTTTGAGTATTCTAAAGATCCACACCGATTACTACGCGAATTGGATCGTGTATTAATCGATGATGGTCATATCGTCATCATTGGAATTAATCGTTTTAGTCTGTGGGGACTATGGCACGTTATTCTTTGTTGGTGGGACAAAATACCCTGGAACGGTCGCCTGATATCCATCCCGCGCATGAAAGACTGGTTTGCGTTACTCGATTTTGAAGTTAAAAAAGTGCGTTATTGTTTTTATGCTCCGCCATTTCGAAAAACCAGTTGGCAGATGAAGTTTAAACCTCTGGAAAGGTTGGGCGCTTATTGTTGGCCTTTTCTAGGTGGAATTTACGTTATCGTTGGTAAAAAAAGGGTAGTGCCTCTAACGCCAATAAAAATGCAATGGAAAACGAAAAAGAAAATTATTGGTTCTGGTGTTGCAGAACCGACTACCAGAGAAGGTTGGCAGCGACGTGGCTAAGCAAGTTTATATTTATTCTGATGGCGCTTGTCGTGGTAATCCCGGACCAGGTGGCTGGGGCACACTGATAAAATTTAACGATCATGAAAAAACCTTGTTGGGCGCCGAGACTGACACAACGAATAACCGCATGGAATTGATGGCGGCAATTCAGGGATTGGAATCGCTTAATCAGAGTTGTGAAGTTGTAATTACTACCGATTCGCAATATGTAAAAAACGGTATTACCGATTGGTTACCTAACTGGAAATCACGTAACTGGAAGACGGCAGCAAAAAAACCGGTCAAGAATCAGGATTTATGGATGCGATTAGACGCAGCCGTCAATCTACACGTTGAGGTTGATTGGCAGTGGGTGAAAGGCCATAGCGGCCACAAGGAAAATGAACGTGTTGATGAACTCGCTAATCAGGCAATTGATGAAATGTTAAGTAAGGGAGCAACAGTTTGAGACAAATCGTACTTGATACTGAAACTACTGGTCTGGAGCCAAAACATGGCCATCGAATCATTGAAATAGGCTGCGTGGAAATAATCAACCGTAGAAAAACAGACAATAATTTTCATATCTATTTGAATCCAGATCGAGAAATAGAAGATGGTGCATTTGATGTACATGGTATTAGTAATGAATTTCTTGCAGATAAACCAAGATTTAACGATGTCGCTCAGGAATTTATTGAGTTCGTTCGTAATAGTGAATTGATTATCCATAATGCGCCTTTCGATGTAGGTTTTATTAATGCCGAGTTGAAAAAACTGGGGAAAAACTGGGGTAAGGTTGATGATTATTGTCAGGTAGTAGATACATTGGTGATGGCAAGGGAAAAACACCCCGGGCAAAAAAATAATCTTGATGCGCTATGTAGTCGATATGAAATAGATAATTCGCAGCGAGAACTACACGGTGCCTTGTTAGATGCCCAAATTCTACTCGATGTTTATTTGGCTATGACAGGTGGCCAGGAAACATTAGGCTTTGAGTCGAACAGTTCAGGTAGGGATCAAATAGATGCTTCTGCAACTCTTCTTGATGTTAATCGCAAACGACTACCCGTTATTGAGCCAAGTCGAGAGGAATATGCTGCACATATGCAACGCTTGCAAGAAATTAAGGAACAGAATGGTGATTGTGTGTGGCTAGAGCACGAATGAAAACAGGAATTGAAATATGAAACACTTTGATGATGCTGATGGGCTTGTGCAAATAGATACTGAGGCGACACAGGGTTATACCTTCACCCAAACAATGCTACGAATTAAAGATCCTGCTCGCTCGCTTGAATTTTATTCAAAAGTACTAGGCATGAGTCTGGTTAGGCGGTTCGATTTTCCAGAGATGAAATTCAGCTTATATTTTATGGGTAAATTAACCGATGCAGATGCCTCAACAATTCCAGAAGATAGAGGCGACAGAGCCACCTGGGTGTTTGCTCATGAAACCATGTTGGAACTGACACATAACTGGGGCACTGAAGATGATGATACCGAATATCATCATGGTAATGATGAGCCAAAGGGTTTTGGTCATATTGGCTTTACCGTGCCGGATGTCTATGCTGCTTGCGAACGCTTTGAACAACTGGGCGTAAATTTTATTAAAAAAGTCGATGCTGGCAAGATGCAAGGCTTGGCATTTATTCAGGATCCAGATGGCTATTGGATAGAAATTATACAGGCTGATATGTTAGCGATGCGAGGAAAAGACTGGGGTGTCGCTGAATAGCAATTAACAACTATTCTTTCTACTTTAACAGGTAAATTTAAATTAAAGGTTAATAAATTTTCGCCGATAAGTGCATAGGGCTGCTGACCAGGAGCAAATTATGCGCTTTGCAAAAATGGATTATTATAAAACAGCAGGGAAGGCTGTTGTCATTTCATTGTTCTTTGCATTTATAGTCACTTACTTACTGTTCTCATTTTTACCTAAATCTTTAGCGATCATTGCAATTCCTATCATGGTCGTGATGATGAGTGTTTTTTTGACAATGATTTTTTTTGTAAAAAAGATTAATCGTGAAAGTGATGTACTAATATCGTTAGGCAAAAGTAAAAAGGCTCAGTTATATTTAAATGATGACAATATTTGTCATTGGCAAACATTGGGGTGGATTCAGAATTGGCTACAAGAGTAAGAGCGCTGGAGATTAAATAGAATCGAAATAATTAATCTATTTAGCAGCAAAATGCCAAATAACTCGACCAATAATATCCTGAGACCTGATTACACCAATTTCGCTTGGATTGCTGCTCAGCATATTTAATCCTTTTAATTCTATTTTTTTATCTTGAATTTTATTAATACGTTTGAAAATTGTGCCTATGCCGGGGTGCTTGCAAACCACATCATCACCCACACTGATGCTTCTAAAAAGAGGTTTGCTAATCAATAGATAGTCATTATGACGATAGCATGGTTGCATGCTATCGCCTTTGACCTTAATCAGTTTGAGCATTATAAGTCTGGATAGACAACTTCCACTGCTGGAGGATAAGGGCAGGTACTGCGTTTGGTTTTTACATCCTTGGTAGCCCAAAAAATTTCAGCGAATTTATTGACTTCTTCAACTAGGGCGACAGCTTTATCACGGTCTACATTTTGTTTGCATTGCGATGCCAACATCATAATGCCATGTGTGACATCATGAATTTCAGGAAATTTTTCAAATTGTGGTGTTTTGAAATAATCTCCCCAAATAATACGGATTTCTTCTTTACACTTGATGCCATGTTCTTCTTTTGTGGCGATGAAACGTGCCATGGAATTTAGATAGCTTGTATCTTTGTCACCTGCATTGGCTTCTGTTTCGTTTATCAGATCAACCATACGCAATATTGTTAATGCAGCAATTTGAGCAGAAGAAGGATCGTATATCTTACAAGGAATATCGCAGTGAGCTTCGGCACTGGCAACGCTATTTTTGCTATCTAAATGCTTAATTATCTTATGTAACATTTTAAAACTCCTGGATAATTTTATATTTTTAATGCTTGATTATTTAGCGGCAATGATTCGCCAGACAATTAGTGCGATGCAAACTGTTGCAAGGCCAGCCATTGTTGGATTATCAAGCAGCGCATGAACCAGAATATTTTCCGCATGACCGGGGTGTGCAACTACGTTTGTAGAAACAAACAATGCCAGTAATGTTGTGATAGATTTAATACGAGAGTTTAATGTCATTTTCAATGTACTACTCCTGTGACCGTGAATAAGTGAATTTCAATGAATACTATGCGTTAAATTCCATAGAATTTCAAAAGGTGAGATTGATTTAATCACTATTCATTGCCAACTCATTGAGTAAATTCACATCAAAATCAATTATCCTGCCATCAATTTCCCGATTAAATTGTTTAATCACATCACTGCGCATATGTTTTCGCCATGAACCCATTGTTCTCCATGATTCGATAAATATGAATTTGTTATTGATATTATTATCCTGATGTAATTCACATCGATGACAACCATCTGCTTGCAAGGTTTTTTTAACTTGCTCTAGCATCGTTTTTTTAACCTCTTCAATTTGAGAGGGTTCAACAATTGTATGAGAAATAATAGTTAACATATTAGCCTGCTTATAGAAATGGGATTCTAATGTAAATTCTTAAAGAAGTAGCAGTAATACGTTTGTGATTAATTGAGCTGTATTGGTCATCTTGTGCGGGCAATATCTTACAGCGATAAAATAGACCTAATATTGATGCGAGTCCTGCATGTTGCTATCAGTATATTTTTCTAAGAAACGTTTTGTGAATATGCCAGGCAGAAAATGGGGTTGAATTTATTTCACACCAAATAAAGAACACCAGGCGGAATTTTTACGTTAAAAATCGAGAAGCGTGATAGCAAAAACGCCCCTCATATTCTAATGAATCAGGCCTCTGCTGCCTCTTTGGTCATTTTTTGTAAATCGCCTTTCTCAAATAAATCAATAATGATATCGCAGCCGCCAACCAGCTCGCCTTTGATAAACAACTGCGGAAATGTTGGCCAGTTGGAATATTGAGGCAGATTTGCGCGAACATCTGGATTGGCTAATACGTCAACAGATTGAAATGGAACTTCGCAAGCTTTTAATGCCTCAGCAGTTCGCATAGAAAAGCCGCATTGCGGAAAATCAGGCGAGCCTTTCATAAACAAAACGATATTATTACTTTCAACCGTTTGTTTAATGTCTTCTAAAATATCCATCTTGCATACCTCAACATAATGATTGCTGTGTTAAATGATGACTAATAATATCAAATTCAAGTATTAAGGTTAATTCTCTGGTTCACCATAACCGCCGCCGCCTGGCGTTTCAATAGTTAGTTCGTCATTTATTTCTACGTTCAAGGTAGTTTTGGCCGGCAACTTCTGTTGATTTAGAGAATTAACGCCGGGCTTGCCTTGCCCACCATTAGCTAATCCCCATGGTGCATGCCTGCGACGTTCAGTCAGTAACGTCACACTTGCCTTCTCAAGGAATTTATAATGTCGAATTATGCCCTTGCCCCCATGATTCATGCCCGTCCCGCCTGAACTAGCTCGAATGGCATAGTTCTTCATTAGAAGCGGATAATTGATTTCTAGTACTTCTATCGGTGTATTAAGCGTATTTGTCATATGCGTCTGAATTGCATCGCAGCCATTATTATATTTGCTTGCCCCCATGCCCCCTCCAATCGTTTCATAATAGCTCCAGTTATCTGCGCCCATTGCTATATTATTCATGCTGCCATGACTTGCCGCCGGCACTTGATCTGGTAAGGCGTTAGCGAGTGCACCAAAGACTACATCTACAATCCTGGTGCTTGTCTCAACATTACCGGCAGCAACAGCAGCAGGGTAGTTTGCGTTGAGTAAATTATTCTTTGGCACATTAATTTTTATAAAATCAAAACTGCCGGCACAGTTTGGTGTGTACTCTGGCATTAAGCAACGAAAGCAGTAGTAGACTGCGGCTGCAGTTACCGAAATGGGACAATTAATATTGCCAATAACTTGTTCTGATGTGCCGGTAAAATCACATACGATCTCATCTTGCCGAACTGATATAACGCATTGTATTGATATATCTCTTTTACCTAGCCCATCATCATCCATTACATCACTAAACTCATAGTCCCCATGCGGTACTTTACTGAGTGACTGTTTTGCAATTTTTCGCGCATAATTATTGAGAGAATGTAAATATCCCTGAAAAGTATCATCTTGATATTGATGAATCAGATCTTGTAAAGCGACAATGCCCTTTTGATTGACACTAAATTGAGCTTTAAAGTCTGCTCTGGACAGATCGCGGTTACGTAATGTTGATACCAAATTGTTCAGTACAGAATCGATAATTTCATTTTTCTTGCCAATCAATGTAGTAGGAATAATGAGTCCTTCTTCTTCAATACTTTTTGATATAGGCATCGAACCAGGTGAGTCAGCACCAATGTCAGCATGATGCGCGCGATTGGCAACAAACGCATGGAGTTGACCTTTAACAAAAACAGGAGAGATAAAACTGATATCAGGCAGGTGAGTGCCTCCCTGATATGGGTCATTTAAAATGACTGTGTCGCCTTCCTGCCATTCACGTTGATGCACGATATCTCGCATCGCATATGCCATGCTGCCAAGGTGCACAGGAATATGGGCTGCTTGTGCACAGAGTTGACCATCAATGTCGAATATTGCACAGGAATAATCCAGACGATCGCGGATATTAGGTGATATGGCTGTCTGTTGCAGCACGGTTCCCATTTGTTCGCAGATAGCGTTGATGCGGCTGGCAAACAGGCTTAATTCAATCGCGTTCAAACTAGAGCCTGTCTTGTGAAATAACGCATATTCCTTATACTAATTCATTTTGAGGTTACGGGTTAGTAACATTGAATTTTAACTTGTGAAAATGGCAGTCAATTGTGACTGCCATTTTTATTTTTATTTATCAAAAGCAAAAGTATGAGTAATTCATTAATGG
>JBCCHP010000004.1:0-21439 GCA_039028675.1 Pseudomonadota bacterium
ATCAGTTGCAGGACCTAGCGTCGCAATAATTTTTGTTCTTCGCATTTTATAACCATATTTTTGTTAACTATGTATAAACATAGTTAACAAAAAATTATTTAACTAATATTTATCGTTTTTATAATTCACGAGATTGTTCCATTGCTGCCCAAGCTATTGCAGCTTCTTCAATAATCTCAATAGCGGTTAATTTCTTGCCTTCAAGAAACTCAATAAAAGCGCCTCCTCCTGTCGATATATAAGAGATATCTTTTGCGATATTAAATTTTGAGATGGCTGCGATAGTATCACCGCCGCCAGCTATCGAGTAGGCATTACCCATAGCGATAGCAGTTGCAAGCTTCTCAGTACCTTGACTAAATTGCTCAAATTCGAATACACCTAGAGGACCATTCCAAACGATGGTTGCAGCATCTTTAATATATTGATGTAGCAAAGTACTTGTCTCAGAACCAACATCCATGATCATGTCATCATTTTCTATCTCATTTATTAATTTAGTCGTAGCAGAAGTGCCTTCATCAAATTGTTTACCGCAGACAACATCAATTGGTAATGGTATTTCGCACCCTTTCGCTTTCGCACTATCCATCAGTCGCTTGGCAACATCAACAAGATCAGATTCATAAAGTGAATTACCAATTTCATAACCTGCTGCCTTTAAAAATGTATTTGCTATTCCACCACCGACAATTAACTGATCGACTTTTTCAGATAGACTTTCCAAAATCGTCAGCTTTGTTGAGACCTTGGCTCCACCAACAACTGCAACGATAGGCTTTGCTGGGTCGCGTAAAGCTTTTGATAGCGCTTTTAGTTCAGTAATTAATAGCGGTCCAGCAGCAGAAATAGCAGCATACTTTGCAACACCATGTGTTGAGGCCTGTGCTCGATGTGCTGTTGCGAAGGCATCATTGATATATATTTGGCACATTTGTGCCATCTTCCTTGATAATGCTTCATCATTTTGTGTCTCACCTGGTTCATACCGTGCATTTTCACATAAGACAATATTACTATCTTCAAAGCTGATGCCATTCAGCCAGTCTTTAATTATCGGTACATTAAAACCTAATAATGCCGTCAATCGTTTTGCAACAGGCGCCATGGAAAATTTCTCATCATAGCTACCTGGTGTTGGTCTGCCGAGATGAGAGATTAGAATAATCTTTGCATCTGCTTCGAGCAGTTGTTCGATGGTTGGTAATGTGGCTTTAATCCGTGTGTCATCGGTGACTTCACCATCTTTCAACGGCACATTGTAATCTTCACGAAGTAATACTGTTTTGCCGGAAAGATCGAGATCGGTAATTTTGACTAGTATGGACACTTTATCTATAAAAATTTATGTTGCATTCATTAATGCCATCGTTGTATCCAACATACGATTTGAAAAGCCCCATTCGTTATCGTACCAGGCAACAACTTTCACCTGCGTGCCATCTATCACTTTGGGTAAAGATGCATCGTAAGTAGATGATGCAGGGTCATGATTAAAATCAATCGAAACAAGAGGCGCATCGTTATAAGCCAACACACCTTTTAATTCACCTTCGGCTGCCTTTTTCATTAGAGCATTTATTTCATCAATACTTGTTTCACGTGCAGCTGAGAAACTAAGATCAACCATGGAAACATTAATTGTGGGAACGCGTACAGCATAACCATCAAGCTTGCCATTTAATTCTGGCATGACCAGTCCAACAGCAGCGGCGGCCCCGGTTTTGGTGGGTATCATAGACATTGTCGCTGAACGTGCACGCCTTAAATCAGAATGATAAACATCAGTTAGTACCTGGTCATTGGTATAGGCATGTATTGTCGTCATAACGCCTCCAAGCACACCGATATTTTCATGTAATACTTTTACTATTGGTGCCAGGCAATTAGTCGTGCAGGAGGCATTCGAAATCACCGTGTCCGTGCTTTTCAAAACACCATGATTCACACCATATACTATGGTCGCATCGACATCATTACCGCCTGGCGCAGAGATGATTACTTTTTTTGCGCCGCCTTCCAGATGCGCCGAAGCTTTCGCTTTACTTGCGAAGAACCCGGTAGATTCATGAACAACATCTACGCCTAGCTCACTCCAGGGCAATTTAGCTGGATCGCGTTCCGACAATACTCTTACTTTGTCGCCATTGACGATCATATGTTCGCCTTCTACCGATACGGAACCTGGAAATTTGCCATGCGCTGTATCATATTGGGTTAAATGGGCATTTGTATTTGCATCACCTAAATCATTAATAGCTATAATCTCTATCTCATCAGTCCGATTGGATTCATATAAGGCACGTAAGATATTACGTCCTATTCTTCCATAACCATTAATGCCGACTTTTATTGTCATTTCTTTCTCCGCTCTATCTTTTTCAGAAATTAATTTGTTAGTAAATTATTAGCAAGTGCATGCAACTTTTCTTCAGTGAGGCCAAAGTGTTCGAATACCTCTTTAGCAGGCGCTGATTCTCCAAAACTATCGACGCCCAATTCGTGCCCCTCAATTCCGGTATATTTTTTCCAGCATGCGGTAACACCTGCTTCGATGGAAATTCTCTTTCTACAAATTGCTGGCAATACACTGTCGCGATAGTTTTCATCTTGTGCATCAAATACATCAGTCGAGGGCATTGAAACGACCCGCACAGATTTACCGGCGTCATTTAATTTTATCGCCACGTTTACCGCCATAGAAACCTCAGAGCCAGTCGCAATCAAAATCAAGTCAGGTGTTTCAGTACCGTCAATAAGTATGTAGCCACCTTTACTGATGTCGCTTATTTGTACGCTTGTTCTAGCAATATGTGGTAATCCCTGTCTTGAAAAAAGTAGGCTGGTTGGTCCATGCGTTCTTTCTATAGCGGCTTGCCAGGCGACCGCTGATTCTACCGCATCACATGGTCGCCACAAAGACATGTTAGGTATCAAACGCAATGTTGCAGCTTGTTCAACAGCCTGATGTGTGGGACCGTCTTCACCAAGACCGATTGAATCATGAGTGAAGACAAAGATATTTCGTTGCTTCATCAAGGCAGCCATGCGTAATGCATTGCGAGCATACTCAGAAAATATGAGAAATGTGCCCGAATAAGGAATCAAACCACCATGAAGAGCAATGCCATTATTAATCGCCGCCATCGCAAATTCTCTCACACCATAAGAAATATAATTTCCATCAAAATCAGTTTTGCTGACAGTTTTTGAACCCGACCAATTTGTCAGGTTTGAACCTGTCAAATCAGCAGATCCGCCAATCATCTCTGGCAAGTGAATAGCATAAGCTTCTATGGCATTTTGCGATGCCTTGCGGGATGCAATGGTTTCTTCCTTTGCGGCTGTGTCCTGAATATATTGTTCAACAATCTCAGACCAGTTTTCCACTAACTTGCCAGACAGTCGACGTTGATAGTCTTTAGCTAACTCCGGGTATTGACTACTAAACTCGTCAAACAGTTGCCGCCATTTATTTTCCTGTTCTTTGCCTCGCTCGCAGGCATTCCAGGCCTGATAATATTCATCGGGGATCTCAAAGGCATCATATTGCCAACCAATATTTGCACGTGTCAGATCAATTTCATCTTCGCCAAGTGGCGCGCCATGGCTTGATTCTTTGCCTGCCTTGTTCGGTGATCCCCAACCGATTATTGTTTTACAACAAATAATACTGGGTTTATCCACATAATTTCTGGCTTGTTCCAATGCTGCTTTAATACTTTCCGCGTCATGTCCGTCAACATCATCAATTACATGCCAACCGTAAGCTTCAAACCGTTTTGCAACATCCTCGGTAAACCAACCAGACACATCTCCATCAATCGAGATTTGATTGCTATCGTAAATTGCAATCAGTTTGCCAAGTCCAAGTGTCCCGGCTAGTGAGCTGGCTTCGTGAGAAATACCTTCCATCAGACAGCCATCGCCAACTGTGACGTATGTATAGTGATCGACGATAGGAAAATTTTCTCGATTGAATTGTGCTGCCAGTGTAGCTTCAGCAATAGCCATGCCTACTGCATTTGCCAAGCCTTGTCCTAATGGCCCAGTTGTAGTTTCGACGCCGGGCGTGTAACCATATTCCGGGTGCCCTGGCGTTTTTGAATGTAACTGTCTGAAGTTTTTAATTTCTTCTATGGGTAAGTCATAGCCGGATAAATGCAACAACGAATAAACCAGCATCGAGCCATGACCATTTGACATGATAAACCGATCCCGATTATCCCAGTTGGGATTAGCAGGATTATGTTTAAGAAAATCATTCCATAGTACTTCGGCGATTTCAGCCATACCCATTGGCGCGCCGGGATGGCCAGATTTTGCACGCTGAACAGCATCCATACTCAACGCGCGGATTGCATTGGCAAGTTCATGCCTGGATAACATGATTTTTCCCCTGAAGAATTAACCGATTCTGTAAATGATTTTTGTGGCGCCAGGTCCAACGTCACATGGAGTGCTAATACGACCAGAAAAACCAGCGTGTCAGGAACAGGTAAACGAGTGGATCACCACAAAAATAAGCGCGGTATTGTCTCTTACCTGTCAGTTTGGGGCAAGTCAGATATCGGTTTAATTATGTCTGTTTCCACTTGATAGAGCAGCCTATGCTGGGTATTTGCTGTTGCGGCCCTTGCCCTGTTTCCGCTACTTGTTGCATGGCTTCGACCAGGTCTCGTCGCGTATTTGCGTTTACAGCTTGTTTGCCACTTGAATCCAGCCTTCCTCGATACTGCAACTCCAGTTGTTTGTTATAGCCGAAGAAATCAGGTGTACACACAGCGCCATATGCCCTTGCAATTTCTTGAGTGTGATCAAACAAATAAGGAAAAGGGTAGGCAAATTCTTCTGCAACTACTTTCATATTTTCAACAGAGTCTTCCGGATAGTCAGTCGGGTCGTTCGACATAATGGCAACACATTTTATGCCGAGTGCTGCAAGTGCATGTGCATCTTCAACAAGTCTGGTTTGTATGGCTTTTACGTAAGGACAATGATTACAGATAAACATCACTAGCGTGCCTGACTCACCCTGACAATCATGCAATGTCAGGATAGTCCCGTCGTAATCAGGTAGAGAGAACTCGATAGCCGCTTGCCCAAAATGACAAACCGGGGTTTCTGTGAGTACCATTTGTGCGTTCCTATAATCGATAATTTATTGATTCAAGTTTACATGCCGCAACAATATTCGTCGAAGACGTGCGCTTGAGTCAGTAAGACGTTATCATCCGGCGCCATTAATTTTATTAAATCGGACCAAATTATGAACAAGAATTATCTATTCACATCCGAATCTGTGTCAGAAGGGCATCCTGATAAAGTATCTGATCAGGTATCAGATTCAATTGTTGACGCTATCTTTGCCGACGATAAGGCAGCTCGAATTGCCTGCGAAACAATGGTGAATACTGGCATGGTTGTATTGTCAGGCGAAATTACTACCAATGCTAATATCGATTATCCAACCATCGTTCGGGATACCGTGCGAGAAATAGGTTATACCTCATCTGAAATGGGCTTCGATGCGGACAGTTGTGCTGTGATTGTATCGATGGATAAACAGTCCGTTGATATTGCACAGGGTGTGAATGAAGGTGAAGGACTCGATTTAAATCAGGGTGCAGGCGATCAAGGATTGATGTTTGGTTATGCCTGTGACGAGACGGACGTATTAATGCCGTTTCCAATTACTTATTCACATCGCTTAGTAAAGAAGCAGGCTGATGTCAGGAAATCTGGTGATTTAAGTTGGTTGCGTCCTGATGCTAAATCTCAGGTCACGGTGATATACGAGGAAGATAAACCAGTATCTATTGAAACTGTCGTATTATCTACACAACATGATCCTGATGTGACCCATGCAGATTTAGAAGAAGCGGTAATCGAGCATATTATCAAGCCGACATTACCTGCTGACATGATTACTGAGCAAACTCGTTACCTGGTTAACCCAACCGGACGTTTTGTCATAGGTGGTCCAGTTGGAGATTGTGGTTTAACTGGAAGAAAGATTATTGTTGATACTTATGGTGGTATGGCACGTCATGGTGGAGGCGCTTTTTCCGGAAAAGATCCCTCTAAGGTAGACCGTTCTGCTGCTTATGCAGCCAGATATGTTGCAAAAAATATTGTTGCTGCAGGTTTAGCAAGTAAATGTGAGATACAGGTCTCTTACGCAATTGGAGTTGCTGAGCCAACCTCAATCAGTATCGATACTTTTGGTACAGGCAAGATTGAGCATGACCAACTTATCGCAGCGATAAGGGAGCATTTTGATCTTCGACCGAAAGGAATTATTCAAATGCTTGATTTATTACGACCAATCTACAAGCAAACTGCGGCTTATGGTCACTTTGGTAGAGAAGATATTGATTTGCCATGGGAAAAGACTGACAAGGCCAATGATTTACGAGAACAATTTGCGTAATCAACTATTATTAGTGTCCAAGCATAAGTCACTTATGGCTTTGAAATAAATGCTTGCTCGGTCTATACTTCCCGGCTCTTTTCAACTGTCTTGAGGAGCGTTGCGACGGGGTAGCATATCCCGCTAGGCTTGAGACGGTGAACTTTCTAACAACGACGCTCGCTTAAATTGTTTGCTATAGGAGAAACATGATGAGCGAAGCTGCATCTAATATTGATAATGACTTTTACGTAGCCGATATATCTTTGGCTGATTGGGGCCATAAAGAAATTCGTATTGCCGAATCGGAAATGCCTGGGTTGATGGCAATTCGTGATGAACTTGGCGGTGAGCAACCACTCAAAGGCGCTCGCATAGCAGGCTCGTTACACATGACTATTCAAACGGCGGTATTGATTGAAACGCTCCGCGCCCTGGGCGCTGAAGTTCGTTGGGTGTCATGTAATATTTATTCCACTCAAGATCACGCTGCTGCCGCGATTGCGGATCAAGGTGTTCCTGTCTTTGCCTACAAGGGTGAATCATTGGAAGAATACTGGGAATTTACTCATCGCATAATGGCATGGTCTGATGGTGGAGCACCTAATATGATTCTGGATGACGGTGGAGACGCAACCATGTTACTTATGTTAGGTAGCAAGGCAGAAAATGATCTGTCACTACTGGATAGCCCGGGGTCAGAAGAAGAAAAATGTCTATTTGCTTCCATCAAAAGCAAGCTTGCCGAGGATAAGAATTTCTATTCGCGTACGTTAAAACATATTCAGGGTGTAACGGAAGAAACCACAACAGGCGTGCAACGTCTTTATCAAATGCAGAAACGTGGCGAATTACCGTTTCCTGCTATCAATGTTAATGATTCAGTCACTAAATCAAAATTCGATAACTTGTATGGTTGTCGTGAGTCACTAGTCGATGGCATTAAGCGTGCAACCGATGTCATGGTGGCAGGTAAAATTGCATTAGTGCTGGGTTATGGCGATGTTGGTAAAGGCAGTGCACAGTCATTACGTGGCTTAGGCGCGACAGTCTGGATAACAGAAGTTGATCCGATTTGTGCTTTACAAGCTGCGATGGAAGGGTACCGAGTCGTTACGTTAGAAGATGTTGTTGATAAGATTGATATTTTCGTTACCGCTACTGGTAATTTTGACATTATTAAACATGATCATATGGTCAAAATGAAAAATGAGGCTATCGTTTGTAATATTGGCCATTTTGATAACGAGATTGAAGTCGCGAGCCTGGAAAAATACGAGTGGGAAGAGATCAAGCCACAGGTTGATCATGTCATCTTCCCGGACGGGAAACGAATTATTTTGTTAGCTAAAGGTCGTTTGGTGAATCTGGGTTGCGCTACAGGACATCCGAGTTTCGTGATGTCTAATTCATTTACTAATCAGGTATTGGCGCAGATAGAGTTGTATAGTCGAGGTGATAATTATCAAAATGATGTGTATGTGCTGCCAAAACATCTCGATGAAAAGGTTGCGCGTTTACACTTACAGCGTATTGGCGCTAAATTAACGACGTTAACAAAAGATCAGGCTGATTATATTAATGTAGAAGTTGATGGCCCATATAAGCCAGAACACTATCGCTATTAATCTCACCATCTTTTTCGAGATTATTTAGTTGCTTCAATTTCTTAGGATAATAGTAAATGGAATCACAAAATCGATTTCAACGCACATTCAGTTTTGAGTTTTTTCCGCCGCGAACACCTGAGGCAGTAGGCAAACTGCAAACGACGCAAGAAAAGCTTGCAGAGTTAAACCCGGACTTCTTCTCTGTCACCTTTGGTGCTGGTGGCAGTACTCGCGAAAGAACCTTTGAAACAGTGATGGACATTCGTGAGAAAACCGGGATAGATGGTGTTCCACATATCTCTTGTATGGGTGCGTTGAATGATGAAATAAAAGACATCCTTGAAAACTACAGGAAAAATGGCGTCAAGCGTGTGGTGGCATTACGTGGTGATCTACCCTCAGGTTCGGTGGGTTATGGTCAGTTACGTTATGCTAATGAATTAGTCGAATTTATTCGTAACGAAACCGGCGATCATTTTCATATTGAAGTCGCGGCTTACCCGGAGTTTCATCCGCAGTCGCCTAGTCCCCAGGCAGATTTAAAAAATTTCAAAATGAAAGTAGATGCTGGTGCCAATAGTGCGATTACCCAATATTTTTACAACCCTTTTGCCTATTATCGATTTGTGGAAAATTGTGAAAAATTGGGCATCGATATCCCCATTGTAGCCGGCGTCATGCCAATAATTAATTGTACGCAATTGCGACGTTTTTCTGATGCCTGTGGCGCAGAAATTCCGCGTTGGATTTTGCTTAGATTGCAGGAATTTGGGGATGATCGTGCTTCTATTCGAAAATTTGGCATCGATGTCACTACCGAACTCTGCTCTGAGCTACTGGAAAATGGTGCGCCGGGCATACATTTCTACACAATGAATCAATCCGAGGCCAGCACAGAGATTTGGAAAAATCTTGGTATAGATCAAAGAGATAGCTAAAAATCTCTAATTTTGCAGAAGAAATTCTCTCCTGCGCCAAAAATTTCTTCTGCTAGATTTACCACTATCCGTTTAAAAGCGCTTGCTGTACGTATGTTATGATTGTATGTTTGCATGTGAAACTTTTTAGGAATCAATACTTTGTCTGGCAAAGCTGAGAATCTAAGCGCAGTTAATAGTGCTGAGAGGCCCTTGCTTCTATTTGTCGATGATGACCCGATTATTGTCGATTCGCTTTCTGTCGTGCTGGAACATGACTTTGATCTGATTACTGCTGATTCGAGAAAGCAGGTACAGCGCCTGTTAAATAATGTCACTAGCCAACCTTCATTGGCATTAGTCGATTTGGGCTTGCCACCAAAACCCCATTCTCCTGAAGAAGGATTTAAGTTAATCGAGGAGTTAATGGCCTTCAATAGTGCTTACAAAATTTTAATTCTATCTGGCCAGAACGACGAACGAAACATACATCATGCTTTAACACTAGGGGCGGTCGATTTTATTCCAAAGCCTTGTGATATGTCGCTATTAAAAGCGAGATTGCAGCATCAAATGATGATGCTGCAAGCTGAATCCAGAGAAAAACTGGAATCGCAAGCTGAAAGCAGTATTAAAGGTGAAAGTAAGGCAATACAAACATTGCGTGATGTGGTCGAACAATTTGCCGACACTCCCTTTCCGGTATTAGTTGAAGGAGAATCCGGTACAGGCAAGGAATTAGTCGCCGAGGAACTTCATCAAATCAGTCAACGATCTAACGAACCTTTTTTGACGATTAATTGTGCTGCATTTACGCCAGAATTATTAGAAGCGCAACTGTTTGGTCATACAAAAGGTGCATTCACCGGAGCGACAACAGAAAAAGCAGGATTTTTTGAAGCGACTAAAAATGGCACGTTATTTCTGGATGAGATTGGTGAATTGCCTGTTTCCTTGCAGTCTAAATTACTTAGAGTACTGGAAAACGGTGAGTTCTATCGTTTGGGTGAAACATCGACAAGACAATCCCAAGCCAGAGTTGTTGCTGCAACAAATCGAGATTTAGTTGAAGAAGTCAGACAAGGCAATTTTAGAAAGGACCTTTACCACCGCTTATCAGTATTAACAATTTCTGTCCCCCCGCTTAGCGAACGCGATGATGATGTATTGTTATTGTTTGAAAATTTCAAGCGTCTGTATGTTGATGGTACGCCTGGCTTTTCGATTGAAAAAGAAGCTGAGGAGTTATTACAGGAATATCGCTTTCCAGGTAATGTTCGTGAGTTGCGGAATATCGTGATTCGCTTATCTGCAAAATATATTGGCAAGACGGTCAAGCGCAGTCAGTTGTTGGAAGAGCTGGAAGTAGACGATTATTTTGCAGGACAACACCAAGCACAGACTAATGTTGATCTAAAAGATGAGTTACTAGAGAAAGATTTTCATTTGGATGAACGCTTAACTGATTGGGAAAGCCAGTATGTGAATCAGGCGTTACAAATGAGTGGCGGTAATCTGAGTAAAGCGGCGAAACTACTCGGTATAAATCGTACTACACTATATAGTAGGTTAGAGCGTCTAAATATAAATAATAACGCGGAAACGGATTAGGGATTATGTATTACGACTATTTTGGTTTAAACCAGCCCCCATTCAGGATCACACCTGATACCAGCCTATTTTTTCCCGGCGGTGATCGTGGCGCAATTCTTGAAGCCTTAATTTACGCAATCATTAGTGGTGAAGGCATTGTCAAAGTGGTTGGCGAAGTTGGCAGTGGCAAGACAACATTATGCAGAATGCTTGAAAAAGACTTGCCGGAATCTGTTGATATCGTTTACCTCGCTAATCCCAGTTTGTCTCCCGATAATATTCTTCATGCAATCGCATTTGAACTGGGACTGGAAGTGTCAGCAAGCACCAGTCGGCTGAAAGTTATGAATGCCTTGCAAAATTATTTACTTGAACAACATGCGCAAAATAAGCAGGTAGTGGTATTTGTAGAAGAAGCGCAAAGCATGCCAATAGCAACATTAGAAGAAATTCGACTTTTGAGTAATCTTGAAACAGCCAAGAGTAAATTGTTACAGATTGTTATATTTGGTCAGCCGGAACTGGACACGATGCTGGCTAAACAGGAAATACGGCAATTAAAAGAGAGAGTCACATATAGTTTTTATTTGAGCCCATTTAAGCCGGATGACATTCGTGATTATATTGAAAGTCGTTTACGCGCCTGCGGTTATCGTTCAGGAAAATTATTCACAGACAAATCTATTAAGGCGATTAATAAATATTCAAAGGGCTTGTTGCGTAGGATAAACATTCTTGCAGACAAGTCATTATTAGCCAGCTATGCCGCTAATATGAGTATTGTTAACGACAAGCATGTTAAGCTTGCTGCAAGTGAGACCGAGTTTATTGGAAAAAAAGAATCTATCTTTTCTTTTAAGAAAACCGGGACAGTTTTATCAATTGCAATTGTCAGTATTTGTCTTGTGTTTGCGTTAAACAATATTCCAAATGAATTGCTTGAATTTATTTCTCAACAAGAGACCGATTCCGGAATTAATCAAACAGAAAATAAAGAATTAGCTTTGAATACAATCACTGATACAGAAATTCTGGTAAAGAAAAGTGAGGGTAATGCAACTGAAACTAATTTAGAAAACATCGATAACGATGAGATAAAAGCAGAAATAAATATTGAACAAGAAAAAATCATCAAGCCTGATCCTGAATCAATCAGTAAAGCTGAATGGCAAAAACTAGAACAAACTGTGCAGCAGTTTTCAACTGTATCAACAAGAGAAATGAATAACTCTGACTTAGAGTCAAATCAATCGACATCGGAGTTACTTAGTATTGATAGTATTGCACGTGATGTGTCGGGCCATAATACTGAAGAACTACGTTTATTAGAACAATTGAAACAATTACCATCAGAAAGCTCGATGAATATAAATAGTGTGGCTAGCGATACCAAATGCAGTGTTTGCAGTAGCATTATTTACCGACCACTAAGAAACGATATTAGTTTATAACCTGGTAATAGATTATGAATAAAGATTTTAGAATTGGGGATAATATAATGAAGAAAAGTTTCATCACATTGTTGCTGACTCTTATGCTTGGGGCTTGTGCGCAAATGGAGCCAGAACCATTTGTTAAATCTTCAGGGCATATTCAAGCTTCAAGTTCACCAACGACAAATAATCAAACCAATACACCTGCAGCTCAAATTCCGGCAATAGTTGAAGCAACGCCAGTCTTGCCTGAGCCAGCTAAACCAGTGTCCCAGGAAAGATACACAGTGGTAGTTAACGAGGTGCCAGTCAAAGAATTATTGTTTGCGCTTGCACGTGACGCAAAGGTAAATGTTGATATTCATCCTGAAATTGATGGCATTGTAACTATTAATGCAGTTGAACAAACTTTACCGCAGATACTAAAACGTATATCCAAGCAGGTCGATATGCGCTATGAGTATGACGGAGATAATTTATTGATCAGTCGTGACACGCCATTTCTTCGAACATACACAATTGATTATGTAAATATGTCAAGAGAAATGACAAGTACAAATACCGTTGCTACACAAATTGCAACTACCAGTAGTGGTGATAGTTCGACAGGTGGTAGTGGCGGCGGTGGTGGCGGCGGCAGTAATAACTCAACAACTGATGTTAGCAGTGAATCAAATCATAGTTTCTGGCAAACGTTGATTTCAAATGTAAGCGCAATCATTAGTGATTCAGATACAGTTTCGACAAGTGTCAATAGTAGTTCGGTTATTGCAAATCCTGAATCCGGTTTATTAATGGTACGTGCTACATCAAAACAACATATTGAAGTACAGGAGTTTGTTGATCGCAGTCTGGCCAGTGCCAAGCGGCAAGTTATTATTCGTGCCACTATTGCCGAAGTACAACTGAGTGAGGATTATCAAGCAGGGATAGACTGGTCATTATTAGGTTCGGCGACAAAGGCCGGCTTTGAAGTCGTATCAACTACGATTAATCCTGCAACTGCATTTACTTCATTTGTATTGCGATACGACGATCCTAATACCAATCGGGATCAACGTTTACAGGCAAGTATTACATTATTAGACGAGTTTGGTGATTCGAGAATTTTATCCAGCCCTCAGTTAATGGTGTTAAATAATCAGACGGCAGTACTGAAAGTGGTAGAGAATATTGTTTATTTTGAAATTGATACTGACACAACCGCAACACAAGGTGTCTCGACGACGACATTTGATACGACCGCACAAACTGTTCCGGTCGGTATTGTAATGGCAGTTACGCCACAGATTAGTGCCAGTGGAGAAATATCTCTGAATGTGCGACCGACAATCTCCAGAGTGACCGAATTTGTTAATGATCCTAATCCCAGTTTAATCGTTGGCGGTACAACGATATCTAATCCGGTACCACAGATATCAGTCAGGGAAATGGAGTCGATGTTAAGATTGAATGAGGGGCAGATAGGTATTTTGGGCGGATTAATGGTAGATCAAGATACGACAGATGAGGATGGTCTACCTGTATTAAAAGATATTGAAGGTGTCGGTTCTGCATTTAAAACCAGAACGTTATCCCAGACAAAAACTGAGTTAGTTATCTTCCTGCAACCTTTCGTTATTAATAGTCCAAGTTTGGATGGAGATCTACAACAATACCGACAATATTTAAATGACTTATCAGTGTATGGAAGAGAGACTGAGCAGGAGGAAAGTCAGTTGTGAGTCTATTAATGGACGCCTTGAAGAAGGCGGAAGAAGAAAAAAAGCGCGCAGCAAATCAAAACAAGGTTTCCGCTGACGATAATAATGAGTCTATTGATAATGATTCATCAGCTGAGGAATTGACTCCAGAACAAGTTGCAGAAAGAGCCTCTACTACGGATAAACTTGAGTTAACACTGGCACCATTAGATAACGCTGCAGATGATGAATTACCCATTAAAGAAGATGACGAACCTGCACAAGAGATATCGGCAACGGATGCTGTACTGGATATTACCGTACAAGAAAAGGAAGAAAGTGATAAAACACTTGTTGATGATTACAGTTTTTCTGAAGATCTCACTGCTGAACATTCTATTGCATCTGACCTTAGCAATGTTGATTTGGAAGAGACCAGAGAAGCAGACGATTTAAATAGTACAACTATCTTACAAGATCTTAGTTTGGCTGAGGCAAGTTCAGCGCCATTTGATGATACATTCCATGGCGTTGTCCTGGATGATGAAGAAAATGCTTATGAAGAGACATTGCCTGGTGTTCCCGCTGATCAGCTAATTAAAGATTTGGGCGGAAGTATATATCAATCAACGCCGGTTGCCGCACAAACAGTCATCTCTGCCGCGAAAAAAAAGTCCAGACCCAGTACTTTCAAATGGGGTGTTCTTAGTATATTAATTCTATTAGCGATTTCTTCTTTTGGTGTATTTTATTATTTTTCAATCACACCGGTTGCCAGACAGATACCATCGCCTGTAGTAGCAAGAGGTATAGAATCAACGCCGACTACCCTGCCAGCTATACCTGAGGTAGAAAGAGAAAATGTATCGGCGACGCTGATCGACCAACAGAGTATTGCCACTCAACAAGTTGCCGAGTCGCTGAAGAATAAAGTTTCCGAGTTTCTTGGAGAGCCTGAGATCGCCATTGAGAAGACTGATACTGAAATAGTCGACGCTCAAGTTGCGGAACCATCAACCGCTATAGAAGATTCTGAATTAGTTGATACCCCCGAAGAGATTGATGACTACAGTGTTGTTGGATCTTCAGATGATTCAAATCAGACAACAAATGTGAATACAGTAAGTAAAAATCAAGAAGCGGCAATTAACACTTTGCCGGAATATTTACAGCTTGATCAAAAAGCAGTGGCTATTACGAAAGATGCTCAATTCGAGAAAAAATCGCTTTTGGTTAATCAGGCATACAATGCTTACCAGCAAGGCAACTTTTCTTTAGCAAAATCCATGTATCAAGATGTTTTGAGTATGCAAAATGATAATCGAGATGCTCATTTAGGCTTGGCAGTGATAGCCATTAGAGAAAGTGATCCTGCTGCTGCAGTGGTTCACTATAATTCTGTATTAAGTCTTAATCCTGATGATGCAATTGCACTAACAGGTATTCAAAGTCTAATTCAGAATCGTGATCCGGTTAGAGATGAAAGTCTTATCAAACTACTTTTACAAAAGGAAGGTGAACAAGCATATTTGTATTTTGCATTAGGTAATAGTTTTGCCAAGCAGCAGCGATGGCCGGAAGCGCAACAGGCCTATTTTGATGCTCATCGTCTGGATGACGGTAATTCTGAATACGCGATGAATCTTGCTATCAGTCTTGATCATCTAGCACAGTATACAAGTGCACTTGAATTTTATCGTCGCGCATTATCCTTATCTTCATCATCAGCAACTGCGTTTGATATTGCATCTATTCAACAGCGTATCAACGCGTTAGAGAACCTGGCTAGTAATTAATCATGACAGGCGCACATAAAAAGCATTTTCGCCTTGGTGAGATTCTTGTTCAAAAAGGAGTTGCGACTCACGATCAAATTGATATCGCATTAACTGAACAGAAGCGCAGTAAAGAGCACCTCGGCAAGATTCTGGTAAGGCTGGGTTTTGCGACCGAAGCCATTATTCGTGATGTCATTGGCGGCGTTATCGGGCAGGAAAGTGTTGATCTAAATAGTGCTGTTGCAGATAGCGATGCTATTGGAATGATTCCTAAAGATATGGCAAGACGTCTGCGTGTATTACCACTTACCTATAATAATATCAGTCGTGAATTAACTATCGCGATGGTAGATACGTTCAATGTTGTCGCATTAGATCAAATCAACACACATCTTGGTGGAAATGCAGAAGTCATTCCTGTTTTGGCAGGTGAAGCAGAAATTGAAAAGTCCATTGATCAATTTTATGGCTTTGAGTTGTCAGTCGATGGCATTTTGAATGAAATTGAAACAGGAGAAATTGATTATCAGAGTCTGGATGCTGAGTCTGATGAATATAGTCAGCCTGTTGTCAGGCTGGTAAATGCGCTGTTAGCAGATGCAGTTAAGCGCAATGCCTCTGATATACACTTTGAACCAGAAGAAGGATTCTTGCGTTTCCGTTATCGTATTGACGGTGTATTAAGACAGATACGAAGTTTACATAAGAATTACTGGTCGGCTATTGCGGTTCGTGTAAAAGTCATGTCGGGTATGGACATTGCAGAAACTCGTGCACCACAAGATGGACGAATATCGCTTTCACTCTCAGGACGTAAAGTAGATTTTCGTGTTTCAACACTACCCACTGTTCACGGTGAGAATATTGTACTTCGTGTTCTGGACCGACAGAAAGGCATTGTCTCTTTTGAAGCTTTAGGTTTAAAAGATGATGCGCTGAATACTTTGAAATTAATGGTGGCAAGGCCTGAAGGTATTATTCTTGTGACCGGCCCAACAGGCAGCGGTAAAACCACAACGCTTTATTCAATTTTAAATTATTTAAATACTGAGTCAGTTAATATCATGACGTTGGAAGATCCAGTGGAATATCCAACTACCATGATTCGACAAACTTCAGCAAATGAAACATCCAGACTGGACTTTGCCAGCGGTATTCGTTCATTAATGCGACAAGATCCGGATATTATTCTGGTTGGTGAGATACGTGATGAAGACACCGCGAGCATGGCGTTTCGAGCAGCGATGACAGGTCACCAGGTATTTTCAACATTACATACAAACTCAGCGTTAGGTTCAATCCCGCGTTTACTCGATATTGGTGTTAAACCAGATGTCATTGCAGGTAATATTATTGGTATTGTTGCACAGCGATTAGTGCGACGTTTATGTAGTAGCTGTAAGGAAGCTTATCCACTTGGCGATCTGGAAAGAAACTTATTGGGGCTCAAAGTTACTGACAAACAGACAGAAATATTTAATGCCAGAGGCTGTGATAAATGCGATAACCAGGGATACAAGGGCCGAATTGCCTTACAAGAAGTATTACATTTTGATTCAGACATTGATGAGTTAATTGCAAGAAAAGGTACGCAACGTGATTTTTTACGTATGGCCTTATCAAAGGGATTTAGGCCATTGGCGGATGTGGGGGCAGCGCGCGTTCTGGATGGTTCCACCAGTCTTGAAGAAATGTCGCGCGTAGTTGATTTAACGGCAAGATTAAAAACGAAAAGCTAACAATGGACTCATATCAATATAAAGCATTGGATGAAAGAGGTCGTGTACATAACGGCCAGGCTGATGCTGCGAATGAAGCAGATCTGGAAATGCGCCTGCGAAACATGGGCCTGGATCTGGTTAATTATAAAACGGTTAATGCTGCTACAAAGAGTGTCAGCGGTGGTGGTATCAAGCGACGTGACTTGATTACTTTTTGTTTTCATCTTGAACAAACTTCGCGAGCCGGTGTTCCTGTTCTCGATAGTCTGCAGGATTTAAGAGATAGTACTGATAATCCTCGCTTGGCTGAAATAATTAATGCGATGATTGAAGCTATTGAAGGCGGTCAAACACTGTCAGAAGCCATGGCCCAGTTTCAGCATGTTTTTGGCAATGTCTTTGTTAATCTGATTAAGGCAGGTGAACAATCAGGTGAGATTAGTCTGGTATTTACTAAACTTGGTGAAAATCTGAAATGGCAAGATGAGTTAGCAGCACAAACCAAGAAGGTTGTGATGTATCCGATCTTTGTTGGTAGTGTTGTAGCGGGTGTTGTATTTTTTCTAATGACTTACTTGGTACCAGAATTATTAAAATTTGTTAAAACAATGGGTCAGGAATTACCACTACATACTCAGGCACTCATCGTCGTTTCAAATATATTTGTAAATTACTGGTACATTGTTTTGTTAACACCATTTGCAATTGCACTGGGGATTTATATCGGCGTTAAAACCAGTCCATCATTTCATTATAAATACGATGAATATAAGTTACGCTTTCCTCTGGTAGGACCAATTCTTAAAAAAATTATTCTTACCAGACTTGCCAGTTTTTTTGCCATCATGTACTCATCTGGTATCACAATCATTGATTGTATTCGTACTGGAGAACAAATCGCCGGAAATAAAGCTGTTGCCAATGCAATGAACGAAGTTGGACAACAAATTGCGGATGGTAAAACACTTAGTGATAGTTTTAGTTCAACAGATTTATTTCCACCATTGGTATTAAGAATGATACGTGTTGGTGAAAACACTGGTGCACTACAGGATTCATTAATGAACATCAGTTATTTTTATAATCGTGATGTAAAAGAATCAATAGAACGTCTACAAGCAATGATTGAACCCGGCATGACAGTGATCTTGGGTGGTATTATTGCCTGGGTTATGTTTTCCGTATTAGGACCAATTTATGATCTCATCACTCAAGTCAAGATCTGATTTTTTTAACGCGAGGGCGATTAATATCAGCGCTGATAAGCTGTCGGTTTATCATTGGGAACGTGGCAGCCTGGTTAGTTCATACTTGTTTGATGTAGATGAGGCTGGCCAAGAGAATTTTAAAAAGTACCTCTCTGAAGCTGCTAATACACCCTTGTATGTATTGGTAGATCTTATCGAAGAGGAATTTCGACAAGATAGTATCCCGCATGTCTTCGGTGCTGATAAAGATGCCTTGATAAAAAGAAAACAATCACGTTTATTCCGTGATTCGGGTTTCCAACATGCTGAGTTTCAGGAACGTGATGAAGAGGGCAGACGTGATGATAATTACCTTTTTATGGCGCTCACAAAAAATGACTTATTAGAGCCCTGGCTAGAGTTACTTGATGAGCATAAAGTACCGATTAAGGCTGTATTGTCTTTGCCACAATTGTTACAGACTTTTTTAAAGCGATTACCTGATGTTTCAGATTATGCCTTACTCGTTTCGATGCAGAGCATCAGTGGCTTAAGGCAGTCGTTTTTTCTTAACAAGAAACTGAAATTAAGTCGCTTGTCCAAGCTACCACGTTTTGGAACCGAATCTTATGCGCCAAGAATTTCCGCAGAGATAGAAAAAATCCAGCGTTATGTGAATAGTTTACGTTTGATCCCAAATGATAAGCGGCTGGATATTTATATACAGGCAGATAGAAAAACACTTGATGAATTTCAGAGTAAACGACCATCACTGCCAAATGTGACCTATCATTATCTGGATATCAATGAACTTGCTGGCTCTTTTAATCTTCAGATTGAAAAGGGTTTTCCATTCTCTGATCAATTATTTATTTCACATTTACTCGAACAAGGCGCAGTTAACTACTACGCAAAACCGAAAAACCTACGATATTCAAAGATGCGCAATACGCGAATTGCAATGAATCTATGCAGCATATTGTTATTTCTCGGTGGGGTTGTATTTTCAGGCTATAGTGTTATGAATGGTTTGATCTATAAACAACAAGCAGAAGATGCGAAAGTAAAGACTGATTTTTATCAGGGTAGATATAATCTTGCCAGAGAGCGTCTGCCAGAAACCGTAGTAGATTCATATAAGGTAAAAACGGCGGTTGATGCAGCTGGAACATTGGGTGATTATAAATCTACCCCATATAATTCATTGGTTATCATTGGTAAGACATTACAACTATTCCCGGAAATAAAACTGGATGATATTAACTGGGCTTATAGCGTTAGTCCGGTAATTAATAACGATAGCAATAACGTAGCAACAAGAGTCATTCCTGCATCACAAAATACGGAAGATGAAAATTATAAATATTTTCATATCTCTACTCTTAATGCACATATTGATGCATTTGATGGGGATTTTAGAAAAGCAATAGCAACAGTAAATAGTTTCGCTGAGAGATTGAAACAAGTTGATTCTGTGTACGATGTAACAGTTACATCAATGCCGCTAGATATTAGTTCAAATGCAACCCTGCAAGGTGCAGCAGGCGCATCACAAAAAGAAGCATTATTTTCTTTACAAGCAGTGATAGGTATTAACTAATGGCTGAGAAACAGAAAAAAGAAAGTGATATTGACTGGAAGGTGTTAAAGCTTTCATTAATTATGCTCTGTATTTGCGTGATAATATCTGGTTCCTTGGTTGGCGCTAGTTACTATTTTAGTAATCAAATGGAGAAGGAATTTACTAAAAACAAACAACAGTTCCAGTCGATAAGCCGTCGTTATCTTGATATTGATCAAGAGGAACAATTACTACTGGATTACTATCCTCGATTTGTAAAATTGTATAACAAGGGCATCATTGGAAAAGAGAAGCGTTTGAACTGGATTGAGGCGCTGCGTCAGTCGGGTGAATCTGTCAATATTCCCAGTCTCCGCTACTCGATAGAGTCGCAATCCGAATTTTCACCGACCTATCCAGTTGACTATAGCGGTTTTAAACTCTACTCAAGTGAAATGCAATTAGTACTTGGATTATTACATGAAGGCGATTTATTTAATCTATTGTCTGAGTTGTCGGTTAATGCAAAAGGTCTGTTTACCGTTGATGAATGTATTATTAGAAGAAGTAGTGATGAGTTAAAGTTTGAAAAAGATATGGTCAATGTAAATACAATCTGTACGATGCAATGGATCACAATAAATCTACCTGATGGTCAAAATATAGAAATATTATGAGCTTGAAGTTTTCATTCTTAATTATATTCTTTTCAATATTACTGCCAGTCAATTCAGTTAATGCTGATGATCTTGGTAAGTTATTCACTAGCGAACAGGATAGGAACAAATTAGATTTTATTCGAAATAAACCGCCAGAGGTCGAGCAAACTATCGAAGAGATAGTAATTGACATTCCGATTGAAGAAGAAATTGAAAAACCAACACCCGAATTAGATTTTAATCTGCGGTTAAAAGGTATTGTCTATCGTAAAGATGGCAACAATACCGCATGGATTAATGACGGAAATACTTATGAAGGTAATCTGGAGGCACAATTTATACAGGTTCCTGAAGAAAATATTTCAGACGATTCCATACAGATTCTTATGCCCGATAATGAGACCCGTGTTCAACTCAGGGTAGGAGATAACTACGTACCTCAATCAGGTAGTGACGACGAAGACACCGGTAACATAGACTAGGCGAAGTAAATCAATGCCTTTGCGAAAGATAAGTAAATCCTCTCAGCAAGGCGTCGCGCTACTGGTGTTTGCCATTATCGTATTAGTTGGTTCTACTTACTTACTGACAGTGAGTTTAAATTCCAGTGCCAATCGTTTCAATCGATACACCGAGACAAATGATTATCTCAATGCCGCAAAAAATGCGCTGATCGGTTTTGCTGTATTTCATCCCGATAATCCTGGAATGTTGCCGTTTCCAGATCGAAATGGAGATGGTGATTACGATGGGAATAGTGATTGTACAACCGGTGCCGTCACAAATAATTTATTACTTGGAAGAATCCCCTGGCAAGGACAGGATAACCCATGTATTGCGCCGCAAACTGGATTAAATATTCAATCGCTAGATTATACCGGTCAGG
>JBCCHP010000005.1:0-21398 GCA_039028675.1 Pseudomonadota bacterium
AGATAACGTATCCATGGTCGGTGCAATACTTTTAAGTTGGCTTAGTAAGCCCTGCATTGCTGTAAACGGCGCCAATTGTTTTGCATACTCCTCTGCAGGAGCAGGTAATGTCATCAGCCCTCTAACCGTTAATTTCTCGAATTTGGTCAAGTCCTTGATAAATGCCTCTGCCTGTGCGGGATGTATGCCTGACTTGCTGTCTTCGCCACTGATATTAATCTGAATACAAACATTCAGATTATCCAGATCTACTGGTCTTGCCTCATTTAGTCGTTTCGCGATCTTGATTCTGTCTATCGTATGTACCCAATGAAAGTGTTCAGCAATTGCTGTGGTTTTATTTGATTGTATTGGGCCAATGAAATGCCAAAAAATGTCCGGGTTATTAATAGTCCGGATTTTATCTATTGCCTCTTGTAAATAATTCTCACCGAAATGTTGCTGCCCGCACCTAATTGCAGATTGAATATCCGCGACAGGTTTTTTCTTGCTTACTGCAATTAAACTTACTGAACCAACATCACGTTGATGTTCGGTCTCTAATTGTGATATTTCCTGCCTGATCGATGACAGATTGATGTCAATACTCATAAATTCATACAATTACGCTAGTCTATAAATAAAAATATCAGTAATATGAAGACAATGCGGTGATGAGATAATAACAAATTAATATTGGTTTGATTTCATCAATTATACTTGGATAAACAATTATTTAAGTATTACGCAACCAAAAATCAATACATTGCCGTAGGAGGGATGCTAATGGACATTGGTGAGTTGCTAGCGTTTGGCGTAAAGAACGGTTGTTCCGACTTGCATTTATCTGCAGGTCTACCGCCAATGATTCGTGTCGATGGTGACGTCAGACGTATTAATGTGCCATCTCTGGATCACAAAGATGTACACGATATGGTGTATGACATCATGAACGATAAACAGCGCAAGGATTTTGAAGAATTCCTTGAATGTGACTTTTCATTTGAAGTCCCGGGTCTGGCGCGTTTTCGTGTTAACGCCTTTAATCAGAATCGTGGTTCCGGTGCGGTTTTTCGTACCATTCCTTCAGATATTTTATCGCTTGAGCAACTTAATGCCCCCAAGATCTTTGAACAAATTTCAGATTACCCGCGAGGCGTAGTGCTGGTAACCGGGCCAACAGGGTCGGGTAAATCCACCACCCTGGCCGCGATGGTGAATCACAAGAATGAAACTGAATACGGACATATTTTGACCGTAGAAGACCCGATCGAGTTTGTACACGAAAGTAAAAAGTGCTTGATAAACCAACGTGAGGTTCATCGAGATACGCTCGGTTTTAATGAAGCGTTACGTTCGGCATTGCGTGAAGATCCAGATGTCATTCTGGTGGGCGAAATGCGCGACCTGGAAACAATAAGACTGGCCTTATCAGCTGCGGAAACGGGTCACTTGGTATTTGGCACCTTACACACCAGTTCTGCGGCAAAAACCATTGACCGTGTTGTTGATGTATTCCCGGCTGAGGAAAAAGACATGGTAAGAGCGATGTTGTCAGAATCCTTAAAAGCGGTAATTTCGCAAACCTTGTTGAAGAAACAGGGCGGCGGTCGTGTTGCAGCTCATGAGATCATGATTGGAACGCCGGCTATTCGAAACCTGATTCGTGAAAACAAGATTGCGCAGATGTACTCAGCAATTCAAACAGGTCAGCAATTCGGTATGCAGACACTGGATCAAAACCTACAGCAACTGGTTCAAAAGAGTGTAGTCACGCGTCAGGAAGCAATGTCGAAAGCAGCAAATAAAGACAATTTCTAATTTGAATTTATATACGATTAAAGCGGGGAGAGGTTAGATGGAAAGAGATCAAGCGATAAAATTCATGCGCGATCTTTTAAAGCTCATGATCGAAAAGAAAGGTTCTGACTTGTTCATCACGGTTGGTTTCCCACCCGCAATCAAGATGCACGGCAAGGTCACACCGGTATCCAAAACTGAATTGACGGCTGATAATACCAAGGCTCTAACCTATGCCATCATGAATGACAAACAGTTAAAAGAGTTTGAGGCGACCAAGGAATGTAACTTTGCCGTAGCACCGGTAGGTATTGGTCGTTTTCGTGCCAATGCCTATATTCAGCAAAATAGCTGCGGCATGGTATTGCGTGTGATTGAAACGGAAGTGCCTAACATCGATAAATTACAATTGCCTGAAGTTCTGAAAGATGTCGTGATGACCAAGAATGGTCTGGTAATCATGGTCGGCGGTACCGGCTCAGGTAAATCTACATCGCTAGCGGCCATGATCGATTATCGAAATCAGAATAGTTATGGTCATATCATTACGATTGAAGATCCCATTGAGTATGTTCATCCTCACAAGAATTGCATCATCATGCAACGTGAAGTGGGCGTGGATACGGATGATTGGGACATTGCCCTGAAGAATACCCTGCGGCAGGCGCCCGATGTGATTCTGTTAGGTGAGATTCGAGATCGTGAAACAATGGAGTTTGGTATTGCATTTGCGGAAACCGGTCACCTTGCCATGGCAACTTTGCACGCGAACAGCTCAAACCAGGCGCTTGATCGTATTATTAACTTTTTCTCTGAAGAGCGTAAAGCACAATTGTTAATGGACTTATCACTAAACCTGAAGGGAGTGATCTCACAACGTCTGTTAAAGACACCGGATGGAAAAGGACGTGTGGCTGCAATTGAAATACTGCTTAATTCACCGTTGATTTCAGATTTAATTCTCAAAGGTGAAGTGCATGAGATTAAAGCTATCATGGCCAAGTCTAATGAATTGGGTATGAAGACATTCGACCAGGCGTTATTTGATTTATACGAAGCCGACAAGATTACTTATGAAGATGCATTGCGTTCGGCAGATTCAATGAATGAATTGCGTTTAAGAATTAAACTGGAAGGTAAAGCCGCAAAAGGTAAGGACAAGACCGAAGGTCTGGATCATTTAAGCCTGGAAGAAAGCGAAGAAGAATCAGGCATGATTCGTTAAGAATAAAAACACAACAATAACCTTATATAGAGTTTAGCTGTATGGATATAACTCCTTATTTAAAATTAATGGTGGAGAAGGATGCGTCGGATTTATTTCTGACGGTCAATTCGCCGGTAAAGGTCAAGATTGAAGGTAAGGCCACATCAGTTGGCAAGACAATATTGACCGGTGATATTACTAAAGCTGCTGCTGATGGCATCATGAATGACTATCAAAGAAAGCAGTTTGCGGAAAATCTTGAATGTGATTTTGCCATTCCATTAGGCGATGAAGCTCGATTTCGTGTCAACGTCTTTCGTCAACGTGGCGAAGTTGGTCTAGTGCTTAGACGAATTCCAAACGAAATTCCGACGATAGAAAAACTGGGTGTGCCGGAAATACTGCAGGAATTAATCATGAATAAACGTGGTTTGATCCTGATGGTGGGCGCGACCGGGTCCGGTAAATCAACCACACTTGCCGCGATGATTAATCATCGAAATCAAAATATGTTAGGTCATATTTTAACAATTGAAGATCCGGTTGAGTTCAGTCATCCCAATCTAAAATCGATTGTGAATCAGCGTGAAGTCGGGGTTGATACCCATACATATGCAAATGCATTAAAGGCGTCGTTGCGTGAGGCGCCAGACGTGATCCTGATTGGAGAGATTCGTGATCGTATTACCATGGAAGCCGCGCTGGAATTAAGTAATACAGGTCACCTGGCTATCTCAACTTTGCACGCTAATAATGCAAACCAGGCAATGGAACGTGTGATCAATATGTTCCCACAGGATATGCATAAACAATTGTTTATGGATTTATCGTTAAATATTAGAGCCGTTATTTCTCAACGCCTGGTGTTGGCTAAAGACGGTAAGCGTTGTGCCGCCATCGAGATCTTGATTAATACGCCGCACATTGCTGAGTTAATATTGAAAGGCGATATCGACGAAATCAAGGAAGCAATGCAGGATAGTGGTCAGAAAGGTATGCAAACCTTTGATATGGCACTCTTCAATCTGTTTAAGGAAGAACGTATTGATCTTGAAGAGGCGTTAAATAATGCTGATTCGCGAACCAACCTTGAAGCGAAAATCAATTTTGGTTAGTTCAGTTTAATCTGGTTTAATGAATAAATAGCTCGTTCCTGCGGGCTATTTTTTTGTTTGTTCTGCTACTACCGACTAAACTTTATGAATGCGTGAGTATATTCGACACCCAACATCAGTGCCTATTAATCTACATGAAATTGATGGGCCGATAAAACATGGCATCAATACACTTAGCAATGTCAGCTTTGGTGGTGTGTCCTGCATCTGTGAGGAACCTGTAGAAGCAGGGTCAAATCTACATATTCGAATTGACTGTGTTGACCCCGATTTTGAAGTTTCCGGCACAGTAGTCTGGTGCCGGCCTCATGCAAATGGTTATGAGGTTGGTATCCAGTTTCTGGTCTCAAAAGACAAGATGTTTTTATTCCGTATGGTTGAGCAACTCTGCCATATTGAACATTATCGACATGAAGTAGATAGAAAAGAGGGTCGGCAACTTAGTAGTGAGGAGGCCGCGAGTGAATGGATTGCACGCTATGCAGATAAGTTTCCTGCAAACTGATTTGTCACATCAGTTTAAAATTAGTTTGTCATTATAAAGAATATGTTGTTCCAACCTACTCGTCGTCGATTCTTGCAATATGCCATGCTTGGGCTTAGTGGTATGGCATTATCCAATCGAGCGTTTTCTTTTCTCATCATGAAAGACGAACTCGTTCTAAATAAAGCACTTAATATTGCTATCCCCTCAGGTAGTTCGATTAAAACTATAGCAACAAGCAGTAAACCGGTATTAACCGATAGTGATTTTCTATGGCATGCTGCACCTGATGGTGGCGCATGTTTTCAATTGGATGATGGCTGGGTTTATGTTTCGAATAGCGAGATTGAAAAAAAAGGAGGTGGCGTTAGTGCAGTCAGATTTAATCAAACAGGAAGTGTCAATGATGCCTACTCCATCTTAGCTAACACCTCGCGTAATTGTGCGGGTGGCAAAACACCGTGGCAAACCTGGTTATCTTGTGAAGAGTATGGCGATATTGGGCAGGTTTATGAATGTGATCCGACTGGAAAGCAACAAGCTGTTGTTCGTCCATTGATGGGTTCATTTAATCATGAAGCTGTTGCCATCGATCCAAAAACGCACTACTGCTATATGACCGAAGATATGAATGATGGATGTTTTTATCGTTATAAGCCTCAATATAAAGGAGACTTGTCCAGAGGCATACTCGAAGTTGCAGTTGCTAATGGCGTATTCTTAAACTGGCAACGTATTCATGATAATGAAGCGATACTTTCTCCATTAAGATATCAGGTGCAGGAAGCAGCAAGATTTAAAGGTGGTGAAGGCATTGTTTACTATCAAGGCCAGATATTTTTTACGACGAAAAAAGATAATGTGGTATGGCGATATCACATCGATACTGGTTTTATTTCAAAAATATATGATGCTGCCGATTACAAACAACCCTTACTGACGGGTGTTGATAATATCGAGGTATCTCAAAGCGGCGAACTGCTTATTGCTGAAGATGGCGGTAATATGCAAATTGTTGTACTCGATAAACAATACAACCCACATGTCTTGGTACAAATTTTTGGACAGTATTTATCAGAAATTACCGGACCTGCATTTTCACCTGATGGCAGGCGACTTTATTTTTCATCACAACGTGGCAAAACAGGGATGAGTGAAGACGGGATAACGTATGAGCTATTATTATCCTAAATAATTAAACTCACCATGAAGAGTCATCATCATCGTCACTATCGTCATCTGAGTCATCATCATCGTCGCTATCATCATCTGAGTCATCATCATCAGAATCCGAGTCAGGTTTCGAGGCAGATATATCAACTTCCGTAGTTGCTTCAGCGGCAGAACCAACACCAAGAGCGGTTTTATTAATATCTGCTACTGTTTCCAGTGTGGTTTTGTAAAGCTCAATTTTTTCCTGCTTGGTTAATTGGGTATTACTGTAAAACTCACAGAAGCGATACATTATTTCACGCGTGATGAGTACATTAGGAGATCGGCCACCTAGCGAGCCTTGTGCCATCCCTAATTGTTCGGAATCGTTATCATCACCAATAGTTAAAACCGATAGTTCAAAGCCAATCGCTTCATAAAGATCAATCGCCGCATCCGGTGCTGGACTGGCACAATATTGTTCAACGGTGGCAGGATCCTTGGTCGTGATGGTTTGTACGCCGGCAGACGTTGTATAGACTTGCCCCTTTTCGATTGACTGTTTCTCTAACACTAATGGATTAGAAATAGAACAGCCTGAGAACAATAAAACACTAGATACGATAACGAATGATTTATACATAGCAATAGCTCTTAACACTATTTTAAGTTATAAAGTTCGCTAAAGTACTACGTCTGCCGGTATTTTCCTACTTTTATTATCAATCACTCACATTTTCCGCCGTAGGACAATGCATAGTCATACGGTGAATTTTCATCTATACTATCCAGCCAGCCATAAGCGACTTCACCTGATGCCAGCGCGCTATCAGTTGTTATAGTCTTGTTAGTTTCATAGTGTTTAAACACAACAAAACAGGCTGTGATTGAACCCTTCATGGTTTTACATGAACCGCGGTCAATGGTTTTCTTATCATAAATGCCGTCACCATCCATGTTATTTAGTGCAACATTTGAAGATTCGACTTTACTGCCACTGCAGTGACAGACCTTTATCTCGCAATCCGCCATCACAGCGGATGAAAAACCAAACATAGTTAATAAAGATACAGCGATTAAAGAAAAGATTTTTTTCATGATCTACTCCTTTTTCGTTATAAAAATACCTACTCACTAGTATATAAAGTTTTTTTTACTTATCACATGTCCCGCCATAGGATAATACATACTCATATTCAGCGTCTGTATCAGGATTATCTATCCATCCAAAGGCGACTTCACCTGAGGCCAGCGCGCTATCAGTCGTTTTAGTAGCATCAGTTGCATAGTGTTTGAAAACGACAAAACAACCAGTGATGGTTCCTTTCATGGTTTTGCAAGAACCGCGATCAATCGTGGTCCTGTCATAAATGCCGTTACCATCCAGATTATTGAGTCCCACTCTAGAGGAATCTAATTTACTAGCGCTACAGTGACAGACCTTTATCTCGCAGTTAGCCAATGCGAATGATGAAAAACCGAACAACGATAATAAGAATACAGCCAATACGGAAATTGATTTTTTCATGCTTAACCCCTTTCTAAACAAAAGTTATTTTTTTACTACTATTCAAAAGGAACTAGTCTTCTGAATTATAGACCAGTTTTGAATACGCGACTGCATATCATATTTAAGTATATGTTTCGTGAGCAATCGATTTAGATTATGTTTGGATTTACCTGGACTTAGGTAATTACGTATGTGTTTTGTGAAGTACATCACAATTTAAAATATAGCTTATACAATGCATGCCCACTGTCGAAATATTTCTTCTCGAAGGGACTTACAAATTCTGTTAAATCAATTCTTTCGATTGCAGCTTTGGTATCGATAATCAACTCTACCGCAAACCTAAACTCATCGGCATAGATTTTCCAGTTTGTCCTTAGTTCGATGTCCTCGCATAGTTTTATCATTTCTGGAAAAACAGGATGACCATGCCAGCGGCGTTTAATTTGATTTTTTTTCGGCCAGGGGTTGGGATAAAGTATAAAATGTTTTTTTATCCGCCAATTGGCTTGTATAGCCATACGCCAGATATCAACTACGTCCGCTCTTACTAATAATAAATTTTCGCTATGAAAGATATTATCTTGTTTGATGTAGCGCTCGAGTCGTTTAGCCGATTGATCGATACCAATAATACAATGGTTCGGAAAGTCTCTGGCTAATCGCATACTGCTTTCACCAGTACCGCAGCCAGAATCTAATATAATAGGTTTATTGAGTTCAGACTGGTATTGATTTAACTTTTCAAAAATCGGGTATGAAAATTCGTGAAACGGTTTTTGATATGTTTTGGCTAGATGTTTTTTTACTATTGTTTCGAGATCATGATGTATATCAGTTTGATTGCTAGCAATCACTGATGATCGATATGTCATGACCTCGTTATAGAAATAAACACTGTTTTAATTTCTATTGAAATTGAATAACTGCACTAGATTCAAACACTGGTCCATCGACACATACACGTTTCATCGCAGGTCCATCATCTGTCTCGATTAACACGGTGCAGCCCGCACAGCCACCAACGGCACAGGCCATGTATTCTTCCATGGACACCTGACAAGGTAAGTCATATTCTTTGGCTAATTCACTGACTGCTTTTAGCATCGGTGTTGGGCCACAAGTAAAGATCTCTACTTCATATCTTGTTTTATCATCCAGCTTATCCAGCCAATGTCTGGCAAGATCCGTCACGTACCCTTGAAAACAACCAGCATAACCTTGTAAAGAAGTCAGACGAGAAGCAATACCCCAGTCTTCAAGTAAAGGCATACATGCGATAATGCCTGGAGGCAATTCACTCATCATGATTTGCGAAGGTCTTGTTTCAAAAGGAAATGGAATTTCCGAACCCATAATGACGAAGGGCTTAATATTCTTATGATTTTTCTTCAAGTGTTCAGCCAGAAAGACCATGGGAGGAATTCCAACCCCACCACCAATTAATACTGGGCGTTTACGATAATTATCCAGTTTAAAAGGTTGTCCGATCGGGCCAATTAAGTCGATGACCTCTCCTTTATTTCTGGTGCTTAATAATCCGGTTCCCTGACCATGTACCTTATACAATATATCAATACTGCCTTTACGCTTATTTGCTCGCATCAAAGACATGGGGCGACGCATTGGCAGGCTTGGATGACATTGCATGTGAATAAAATGTCCGGGCTCGGCACGCATCGCTGTTTCTGGAGCATGTAACTGCATGTGGAATTGTCCTTCGGGACAAGCATCGTGAAAAACAACTTCGGCCTGCTCGACAAACAGCGTATTACGACTAGCAGGATGATTCATGATCGTGCTTGATAAGTGATTTTACCATTCATCATGGTCGTGGTGACCGCTGCTTGCATATACCAACCATGAAAAGGTGTGTTTTTACCCATACTGTTTAATTGCTCGCGATTAACTTGCCAGTCTGTATCCATATTAACAATACATAAATCAGCCGGGTTACCCACCGTGAGATTACCCGCATCCAATCCTAATATTTCAGCTGGATTAGATGTTAATGCAGCAATTGCGTTCATTAGTGACAATTTATTTTGTTCAACCAGATGCAAAACGAGTGGTAGCAGTAACTCAACAGTTGAAGCGCCGGGTTCCGTCAGGCTAAAAGGCGCCGATTTCGCATCTCTGTCATGCGGTTGATGATCAGAACAAACCGCCGTTATGACACCTTCATCAACTGCTTTAATCAATGCCACACGATCTCTTTCTGATCGAAGTGGTGGTTGTAAATGGCAGTCGACATTGTAATTGGCAATATCCATATCGGTTAAATGCAGGTGACAGATATCCACATCGGCAGTGACAGGTAAGCCTTCATTTTTTGCTTTCTTAACCATCGCCACAGAACGTGCTGTTGATAATCGGCAAAAATGAGCGCTGACACCAGTTTGTTCAATTAATAATAATGCTTGTGATAAGGCCACGGTCTCTGCCGTTTCAGGTATGGGTGGTAGACCGAGTCGGGTACTGATAGCACCTTCATTGGCTACGCCGTTATTTTGCAGGCCGCTATCATTCGCTTGTATAAACACAGTCAAATCGCAACTATGCGCATATTCAAATGCACGTCGCATGATTTGCGAATTGTTGATTGAATACTGTGCATTACTCACCGCGATACAACCGGCATTTTTCAAAGCATGCATCTCGGCAAGCTGTTCGCCTTTTAAGCCTTTTGTGATAGCACCGAGTGTATAAACTTTTGCCTTACCTATTTCATTGGCTCGTTGCTGTATCAGTTTGACAACCGCAGGGGTATCTACGACCGGATCAGAATCAGGCGGCGAACATATTGACGTGATTCCACTCTTACTAGCTGCCGCCAACTCGGTGTCCATTCTCGCCTTGTTTTCATAACCAGGCTCTCTTGTCCTGACACACAAGTCGATTAATCCAGGTATAACCAATTGGTTTTTAGCGCTAATTGTTTTAGTTGCTGCAAATCCAACTGGTTTTTTTCCTACGCCAACTATTTTGCCTTTATCAATGTAAATGCTGGTGTTCTTGTCCAAATTACTGGCTGGGTCAATCACTCGTCCTTTTTCAATAACGATACCCATTATTCCTGCCCTTCATCCTGATAACGTTGCATACACATTGCCATGACTGCCATGCGGATAGCGATACCATGACTAACCTGTTGCAAAATAACTGAACGATTTGAGTCAGCAATACTGGATTCAATTTCAACACCGCGATTAATCGGACCAGGGTGCATAACGATGGCATCTTTTTTTGCGACTTTTAATATTGATTCGGTCAGACCATAGCGATTATAAAATTCGTTGGCGCTTGGCAAGAGTGCACCAATCATTCGCTCACGCTGTAAGCGCAACATCATTACTACATCTACGCCTTCTAATCCGGCTTGCATGTCATTAAAGACATGAACACCTAGCTCTTCTACATCTTTGGGTATTAAAGTGTCCGGGCCGACGACCCTGACTTCGGTTACGCCAAGCGTGTTTAATGCATGAATTTCTGAACGTGCAACACGTGAGTGAAGAATATCGCCAACAATAGCAACTTTTAACGGTGCAAAGTCGCCTTTATGTTTACGAATGGTGAACATATCCAGCATGGCTTGTGTAGGATGTGAATGACGCCCATCTCCTGCATTGATGACACTGATATGTGGCGCTACTTGTGTCGTTATATAGTGTGCCGCGCCGCTGTTTCCGTGTCGCACGATAAACATATCGCAATGCATCGCTTCCAGCGTGCGCAAGGTATCGCTAAGTGTTTCTCCTTTGCTAGTTGCCGATGTGGCGATATTTAAATTCAATACATCTGCAGACAGACGTTTGGCAGCTAGTTCAAAGGTTGTTCGTGTGCGTGTACTTGCTTCAAAAAATAAATTAACTACCGTCTTGCCTCTCAATATCGGGACCTTTTTGACGGGACGGTTTTCTACTCCAGCAAAGTTTTCAGCGTTATCGAGAATGGAAGTAAGGAGGGAATGACTGAGGCCTTCAGTTGATAAGAAATGTTTTAACCTGCCTTGTGGGTCAGTTTGCAGTGTTTGTTCAGTCATCCAGTTTGTTTAATTTCCAGTGCCAGTGGCTCTGGGCCAAGGAGTTTAACATGTTCTCCTTCATTAAGCGTTATACTTTTTCCAACAATATCAGCGCAAATAGGTAATTCTTGTGCATTCCGATCAATTAACACAGCTAGTGTAATCGTTGCCGGTCTGCCGTAATCAAAAATTTCATTCATGGCTGCACGAATTGTACGACCGGTATACAACACATCATCGATCAGGATGATATGTTTATCGGTGATATCAATTGGTAATTTACTGGGTTTCACTTCCGGATGTAATCCCAGCATGCTGAAGTCGTCTCGATAAAAAGAAATATTCAATTCACCAAGTTCCGAATCGAGTTTTAGTAATTTGTGTAGTCTGGAAGCAATCCACAAACCACCCGTACGAATACCAACCAGCAACATATCATCACGTTCAATATCAGCGACGAATTCATCAATGTCAGCCGCCATTTTTTTAAGCACGATGTTGATATCAATATTTTTATCACTCATAAATCATCAGCCAATGTTTGTTCCTGTTCAGAAAACCATGTTTCCAGAATTACCTGTGCGGCAACCGGATCGACATTATAAGTGGATTTAATACGTTGGCGAGCTTCATAAGATGACAAACGTTCATCTACGATTTCAACAGGTAACTGATATCGCCCCTCAAGTTGTCGAACGAAGCGCTCCGCATGTTTTGTCATGGCTTGTGCATTGTCATCCATCTGTAATGGATAGCCGACTATCAGACGATTCGGATGCCATTGTTCGATAATATCGCTTATCTGCTGCCAGTCTGGTTTTTCATTTTTTGTATTTATGGTGTCCAGTGGCGTGGCGGTATTCGTAATGGTTTGGCCAACTGCTACACCAATGCGCTGAAGACCCAGATCAAAACATAACAGTGTCTGATTTTCAGGCATGACCGAAATCAGAAGAGAGCTTGTTGAGATCGACACCGAGATGTGCAACCGCTTTGTTCCAGCATTGATCATGTGGAGTGTTAAAAATAATTTGTTTTTCAGCAGGACCGTTTAACCAGGTATTCTCCAGTATTTCTTCTTCCAGTTGTCCACCAGACCACCCGGCATATCCGAGCGCGACTACTGCATCGTCAGGACCATTCCCATTCGCTATGGATTCAAGAATGTCTTTAGAAGTCGTTACGCAAATATCTTTAGACACAGCTATAGATGAATCCCAATCAGTATCTGCACGATGTAAAATAAAACCCCGATCAATATGAACCGGGCCGCCCTGGAATACCGGCAGCTGTTTAGCTTTAGCATCTTCGCTTTTTATTTCCATCTGTTCGAATATCTCACCAAGCTCAAACTCAAGTGGCTTGTTGATGACTATACCCATTGCGCCTTCTTCATTATGAGCACAGATATACGTGACTGTCTTTTCAAAATTGGGATCTTTTAGGGAAGGCATGGCAATCAGGAATTGATCGGCGAGATTGCTATTATTCATAATAATTAAAGTATCAACAGTTATGACAGATTACTCAAGCTTTATCGAAAACCTTTATTATTGATAAATTGCCAGGTACGCATAATATGTAAAATATCTGTTTCATCTTTGATATTTTGCGGAAAAGGCGAAAACGGCGCAGATAATTCAACAATTCTTACAGCGGCATCATCGAGTACCTGTTCGCCAGATGATCGACGGATGGTTATTTCATTAATTGAACCATCAGCATTTAAGGCGACATCAAGTACCAGGCTACCTGAAAGTTTTTTTCGTCTGGCTTCATCCGGATAATTTAAATTACCTACTCTTTCAACCTTGGAGCGCCATGCTTCCATGTAAGCAGCATAATTATGTTCTTTTGTTGAAGCAGAAATAAATTTTCGTTTTGGTCTCTCTGCTTTTGCCTCCAGTCTTTGTCGAACCTGTGCACTAAGTGAAGCTATCTTAAAGCTGTTGGTTAATAATTGTGTGGCAGAAGGCAAGGGTGGTTTTTCAACGACTTCTTTTTTCTCTACTGGTTTCTTTGCAGGTGTGATCTCTTTTTTTTCATTTTTTACATCAGCTTGTTCAGCGATCTTTTTCTCTTTACTCGGTTCTTCAACTTTTTCCACAATAGGTTCTGGTGCTTGTTCTTCTTCTACTGTGATAGTTTCAACAATCTCCTGTTTAACGGGTTCAGGCTCGATTGTCTCAATTTCTGTCACTGGTGGTGCCGGGGGTTCTGGTGGTTGTGTCTCAACTGGCGGCGGTGCTGTAATTTCTGGCGTTACATCCGGGAAAGGTGGTGGCGTTGGTGTCGAAGGATTTATTTCTTCAGAGACATTTCCACCACCTTCGAGATTAGCTTGCGATAATAATTTTGCATCATCAGGCGCTTCACTAGTCTGTTGCACTAACACAATTTCCATTGTGTTATATCTTGCGATTGAACGATCTTCTTCAATAAATGTAATACCAAGAATTACGGCAGCATGGATCAGTAATGCCAGACTTAGTGTTAAACCAAATCGATCCAGTGGGGTGATGACAGGTTGTACGGCTTGAACGGCACTCACAGATCGATGCTAAAGGCTGAATTAGTATTCACTTGATAACGCATACTCATTATCTGTTATTAATCGTTTGTTCAATTGCATCCATTAGCTGGCTCGCAATATTGATATTATACAATTTATCCAGTTCACGAATACAGGTTGGGCTCGTAACATTGATCTCTGTTAGATAATCTCCAATGACATCAAGACCGACAAACATCAAGCCCATGTCTTTTAAACGCGGACCAACCTGTTCACAAATCCATCTGTCTCTATCAGTTAATGCTACACCCTTACTGGTTCCGCCGCGGGCAAGATTACCCCGAACTTCACCTTTGCTTGGTACCCTTGCAAGCGCATAGTCAACGGGTTGACCATTGATAAGAAGAATTCGTTTATCGCCATCAGAAATATCAGTCAGATATTGTTGCGCCATAACAGGTGTGGTTTCATTATTGGTTGCTATTTCCAATATGGCCATTTTATTCGGATCATCTTGTCTAACTCGAAAGATGCCCAAGCCCCCCATACCATCTAGAGGTTTGACTATAGTGTCCTGATGCAGATCAATGAACTCAAGAAGGAATTCAATACTACCTGTTATACGAGTAGGTGGGATGCAATCGATGAAATGCGTAATAAAGTACTTTTCATTTGCCTGTCTCAGTGCTTCGGGTTTATTTACCACTAGTGCGCCATTTCGCTCAGCATGATCCAGTAAGTAGGTTGTATAAATATAATTAAGATTAAAAGGCGGGTCTTTGCGCATCAATATGACGTCCAGCATATTCAAGGGATGAATTGCCGCTTCTTCTTTTTCAAACCAGTCTGCTGGATTATCGTTGACAGAAAGACTATTCATCCTGGCTTGAGCCAGATCTTTATCAGTAAATAGATCATGTTGTTCCATGTAATAAATCTCCCAGCCGCGTGACTGGGCGGCTAATAACATGGCAAAGGAGCTATCTTTTTTTATATTGATCCGTTCAATCGGATCCATAATGATGCCGAGTTTCATGATGTAAAGATGTTAGTTGTGAATATCCACTTACTGATTGATATCAACAGTGTATCATTACCTTACGATATTCAAGAAAGAAAGCTATAGAATGAAAACACTTAGAATCGCTACCCGTCAAAGTCCATTAGCATTATGGCAGGCAGAGCATGTCAAACAACAACTACAATCAAACCATGACGGGCTAAAAATAGAGCTTGTTGGGATGACGACCGCAGGTGATCGATTTCTAGAGGCGCCATTGGTCGAAGCGGGTGGCAAGGGCCTGTTTATTAAAGAACTGGAACAGGCAATCCAGGCTGAGCAAGCGGATATTGCGGTCCATTCCATGAAAGATGTAACGATAGACATGCCGGAAGGATTTATATTGCCTGTCATCATGAAACGGGAAGTGGTGCAAGATGTCCTGATTTCAAATGAATATCAAACAATCGACGATATTCCACAGGGCGGTGTCGTTGGCACATCCAGTTTGCGCAGACAATCCCAGTTAAAAGCATTTCGCCCGGATATTACTATTCGAGATTTACGGGGCAATGTTGGTACACGATTGGGTAAGTTGGATAATGGTGAATACGACGCCATTATTCTTGCAGCAGCAGGCGTAATCAGGCTCGGACTGAGCGACAGAATTTCGCAGTATATTCCTGATGAATTGATATTGCCGGCAATTGGCCAAGGCGCAGTCGGGATTGAATGTCTCGAAGATGCTGATAATGTTCTTGATTTGATCAATGTTCTAAATGACGAACAGACTTCATTATGCGTGACTGCTGAACGTGCGATGAGTCGATGTCTCTATGGTGGGTGTCAATTACCTATAGCCGGGCAAGCGACATTGGATAATGGAACAATAACTCTACATGGATTAGTTGCTAAAACTGATGGCAGCGAAATCATCAAGTCTTCAATTTCCGGAACGCAAACCGATGCGGACGCATTAGGGCATGAACTAGGTGAAAGATTGCTTGCCAATGGTGCAGATAAAATTTTAAAAGAACTGCTTAAACATTAATGTGATAAATGAAAAAAAATCACCTTGTATATGGGTTACCCGACCACAGGCACAATCTGAAACGCTTTTTTATATGCTCGTGCAATCTGGTTACCGGACAGTCAATTTTCCTGTTATCGAAATCGAGGCGATAAAACCAACCGCCGAATTACTTGCGTTGTTTGATCATCTTGAGAATTATCAAGCTATCATTTTTGTTAGTCGCAATGCGGTTAATTATTCATTTAGCCAATTTCTATCGGCAGATAAAATTCCCGCAAATAGTAATATCATTGCAATTGGAAACGCGACAGCAACCACTTTGCATGAATATGCGATAAATTCCATATCCTGTAATGGTGAAAAAACGGATAGTGAGAGTTTATTAACCTTGCCTGAATTGCAGACGCAGTTAATTTCTGGCAAGCGAATATTATTGGTTCGAGGTCAAGGTGGACGAGAGTTACTGTATAATACGCTGACTAGTCGCGGCGCTACGGTAGATCTGGCTGAGGTTTATGCCAGAACTATTCCAAAATACGAAGAGCAGTACCTGGACAAACTATGGAGGGAAAATCACCCTGATGCCATTATTGTGACTAGCAATGAAGGTATTGATAATCTGATCGCCTTAACACCAGAAATGTATATGAAAACACTCTATCAAATACCTTTAGTTGTAATGTCTGAACGCAATGCGAGTTATGCTTCTGATTGTGGTTTTATTACGGCAAGTGAAACAGCAAACGAGACCAGCGATAGCGGTTTGCAGACGGCGTTGACCAGTTTATTGGAGAAAAGTCATACATGACGGAAGAACAAGACAATAAAGAACAGGAACAAACCAACAAGCAAGCGTTGGATACAACTGGTAATGAGCAACAGGATGATATCGTTACTGAAGAAACTGATCAAAAGAAAAGTAATACTGGTTTAATCATTGCGATTACTTTACTCCTGGCTATTGCTGCATTATCAATTTATAACTTTTCGCAAATAAACAAAGTTTCTGATGATGTCGAGGCCCCGGATTTTGGTAGTAAGTTTAACGATATATCCCAGAAGATCGATCAGGAGGCTGGCCAAAGACAGTCTTTAATTAATGATATTGAATCAAAGCTCTCTGAGTTTGATAATCGTCAACAATCGTTACAATCACAATTAGCTAAACAAGCAAGACAGCAGGCATCACAGTCAACAGAAATAAATGTTGAATTCGCATTAGCCGAAATTGAGTATTTATTAACGCTTGCAAACTATCGCTTACAATTAAACCAGGATATTGCAACAGCTGTCACTGCAATAGAAATGGCAGAAAAGCGCATACAGAGTTTGGAAGTACCCGGCAAGACAGAACTCAGACAACAGTTAATTGCTGATATAAATGATTTAAAGTCGATAAACCAAGCTGACTTAAGCGGACTGGGACTCTTTCTTGCCGACCTAATCGATCGAGTTGATGAATTACCATTAAATGAAGATGCAGTCATAAATGATCCTGCCTTTTCGAAGCCTGTTTCAGATAACGATAATCAGGAAAATACAATTAGTGATTTTTTCAGTCTGGTTTGGCAAGAACTAAAAAGTCTTGTCATTATTTCTCGTGATGAAAATGTCAGTAAGGTAATGTTATTACCTGACCAACTCTACTTTCTTCGTTCCAATATCAAACTTGAACTAGCCAATGCAAGGTTTGCTGTCTTTAATCGAGATACGGCTAATTTTGTCAGTTCTGTTGAGCTAATCGAAACCTGGCTAAAAAATTATTTCAATATTTCTGATGCTGCAGTTTCAAATATCCTGCAATCGCTCACATCGATGAAAGAGCTTGAATTAACATTTCCCACAAATGATTTGAGTTCATCAATTGAATCTGTACGAGCTATATCACGTCAGCTAGAGCAAAAAGATCAATAAACCAGGGTCAATAGTGACATGAGAATTCTTGTTTATTGTTTGCTCGCACTTGTAATCGCCGTCTTAATTGGCACGTTTGCCGGTGACGACAGTGGATACCTGGTCTTGCGACTTTCCGGCTGGACAATACAGACAAGCGCAACGCTGTTTGTGATTTCAATATTTTTATTTTTCCTAGCGCTATATTTTATTATCAGAACGCTTGTTCGTTTTATCGAAACGCCACAAGAAATAAAAAAATGGCGAATACATCGACATCAACGACGTGCAGAGAAATATCTCACATTAGGTTTAATCAATATGACCGAAGGTAAATGGCATAAGGCGGAGCGTGATTTTAAACGAGCTGCGCCTTATAGTAGTGAACCGTATGTCAATTATATGCTGGCTGCACGTGCCGCGCAGGAGCAAGGCGCGATTGAACGCCGCGATGATTATTTAAAACTCGCTTATCATAATAACCCTGATGCAAAACTGGCTATTGGTATTACACAGGCAGAACTTCAACTCGATCAGAAACAAACTGAACAGGCATTAGCCACATTAAAGCATTTGCAGCAAAGTGAACCCCAGCAAGGTCAGGTAAAACAATTATTGTTAAATACCTATCAAAATCTGGAAGACTGGCAATCTGTTCTGAAAACGATACCAGCATTGGAGAAAACCAGTCTCTTATCTCGTGAACAAATAGAAGCCAAACAACTGGAAGCTTATGCCGGGTTGCTAAAAAAAGCCGGACAGTTAGAACAAAGAGACAAGCTGGATGAGGTATGGTTATCGATACCCAGAAAGCTAAAGCAGCACTTCTATTTGATTGAAGTGTATGTGTCAGAACGTTTGCGTTTTGACAACACAGAAGATTGTGAAGAATTATTACGAAGCGCCTTAAAAAAACAATGGGATACGATCCTGATTCGTTTATATGGACTCGTTTCTGCGAAAGACTTAAATAAGCAACTACAAATAGCAGAATCTTATTTGAATAATCATGCACGTGATGCAGTGTTACTGTTAAGTGTCGGAAGAATCTGTATGAGGAATCAACTTTGGGGTAAGGCAAAGGATTATTTAAAGGAGAGTATTGATGTCAAGCCTAATCCTGAAGCTTATTATGAATTGGCAAAGATACATGAACACGAAGGAAATGATCATCTTGCAGCAGAATGTTATGAAAAAGGATTGGAGCTGGCGACTAAACCAATTGCTTGATTAACTTTATGAGAACTAGTTACTGGCGAACTCAAACGAATCAGAAAAAATTCTCTTTATGTTTAAACCGATAGCAGACAGCGAATCAAATGCTGCTTTAACCATAGGTGGTGGCCCACAAACATACACATCATAGGCTGATATATCATCGAAATCAGTGACGACTGCTTCATGGACAAATCCGGTTTTACCTGGCCAATCTTGATTTACCGATTCTGATAAAACAGGTATGTATTCAATATGATCATTATCATCAGCCCATGCCTGAGCCAGGCTATTTAGATACAAATCTTCTTCAGTACGTGCACCCCAGTACAATTTTATTGATCGATGTTCATTAGTTTTCAAAGCATGTTCGATTAAACTTTTTATGGGTGCAAAGCCGGTGCCACCAGCAATCATGATCATAGGTCTGTCAGAGTCCTGTAATGTAAATGAGCCTAATGGACCTTCTATATTAAGTAATCCATTTTCTTCTAATTCATTTAATTTATATTCAGAAAATAATCCACCATCATAATGACGAATATGTAATTCAATCTGTTGATCCTTATGTGGTGGGTTTGCCATAGAAAAAGAACGTTTCTGATCTTTGTCTAATAGGATATCGATATACTGACCAGCAGAAAATTCTATACGTTCAGACTCAGGCAAATCCAGAAACAGACGGATTACATCACCAGAAAGTTTTTCAAAATTGGTCACCCGACAAGTTAATTTTCGAATGCAGATATCTTGTTTGTTATGGCTCATATAAGACGATTTTTTTTAAGCAGGACAAATGATTAGATACAAAGGCTATTTTGGACTGAAACAACAATAAAAGGAATATAAGACTAGGGAATGCTTCTCTTACTATTTAACCAGTTTATCAATGGCATCCATTGTTCTCTATCGTAGTATGTTTTATGAGGTGCCATCTCAAAGATACTTAATCCTTGTTCTGCTGCTCGTATATAGTTTTGGCTTTGTCGTAGCATCGTCATGAATGGCAGCTTTTTACCATTTGGCAATTTTATATTTTGTAAATAGTGCTCAAGCTTTGCAGCAATTAAGGTATCTTCTCGTACGCGATTAGCAACCGTCGCAATTTTTATTTTGTTATTTACCTTTCCCTTTAATTTGAATAAATCCTTGATAAATCGCTCGGCAGCACGAATATCAACAGGTGAAGCAATGATTGGCATGACCATTGTTTGTGCCTGTGATAGAAATTTATTTAGACGCTCATCTTCTACTGCAGCAGGCGTATCAAAAACAAGTACTTCGGTTTCTTCAGGGATTTGTAAACTGCCTTTTGATAATGCAGCGTCATAAATTGCACCGGCAGATTCCGGGCGTACCGATAACCAGTCTTGACTGGATCCCTGTGGATCACAATCTGCAAGCGTGACTTTTTTGCCGTTTTTTGCGTAATACGCAGCAATATTTGTCGCAACAGTGCTTTTACCGCAGCCACCTTTGGGATTTAAGACAATGATTGTTCGCATACTATAAATTGTTCTTTTTCAGGATAATGAACTAATGGTATAAAAATTTCAGCATAATTTCATGATTAGCGCTATTTTGCCTGTTCTCTTGATTTCATCAGATTGAGTATGACAGGCGTAAGTATAAGTTGCATTGCAAAAACCATCTTGCCTGCCGGTACAATAATGGTTTCCGGGCTCGACATCATCGAACCATCCAGCATTTCCAGCAAATGACGATAGTCACATTGAATTTTATTTGTGTTTCGAATATGGATGACCATAAAACTTTCATCATTACTGGGAATGTATGACGCGGCAAATGGATTTGCAGTATCGATCGTCGGTACACGTTGGAAGTTTATATCTGTATGAGAGAATTGTGGCGTTATGTAATGCACATAATCATGCATTCTATCCAGTATTAACTTTGTTGCATCTTCAGCAGTGTATCCCCTGATTTCTCTATCCCGATAAATCTTTTGCATCCATTCCAGATTGATTATCGGTGTTACTCCTATCAGTAAATCAACATATTGTGCGATGTTCACGGTGTCGGTTACCACACCGCCGTGCAGTCCTTCATAAAAAAGGAGATCAGTATTATCCGGTAACGGTTCCCACTCGGTTAGTGTTCCGGGAGGTGATCCGTGCTGCGATGCTTCCTTTTCATCATGTATGTAAAAACGGCGTTTGCCCTCTCCATTTTTACTGTATTTTTTAAACACCTTTTCCAGCTCTTCAAACAAGTTTCCTTCCGGACCAAAATGAGTCAGGTTATCGCCCTGTTCCTGCGCTTCTCTGGCGAGATAGTCCATTTCAATTCGATTGTATTTATGGAAACAGTCGCCCTCAATTACTGCAGCATTAATAGTGTGTTTGTTAAAAATATATTGAAAGGCATCTTTAACCGCGCTTGTTCCAGCGCCGGAAGAACCGGTTACTGCAATAATTGGATGTGAACTCGACATGGATATCATTATTCCC
>JBCCHP010000006.1:0-20908 GCA_039028675.1 Pseudomonadota bacterium
CTTTAAACATGAAGAAGCATTTCGTCAGGAAGTATTTTTAGCCATTATTATGATACCGCTCGCACTTTACCTTGGTGAAAACGGCATTGAACGTGCATTTATGATCTCAGCAATTATATTAATCATTATTGTAGAGTTACTAAATACCGGAATTGAGGCAGTGACGGATCGTGTTAGTCTCGATCATCACGAGCTGGCAAAACGAGCGAAAGACATAGGATCAGCAGCTGTAATGTTATCGTTTATCTACACGTCAATCGTCTGGATAATTCTCATTATTAACTAATTCATGCAATATCTGTTTGCGTGGTCATTCTTTTTTTTATTTCCAACATTTATTAATGCGAATGAAAATCCTCCGCATGAGTCATGGACGTTCAGCGTTGGTTTTGAGAATGATTTATTTGCTAGTACTGATCGCTTCTATACAAATGGCATTAAACTAAACTGGATTTCCCCAGAGTTAAAATATTTTGAAGATTTATCCTACATTAGAAATAACGAACTCTTTAGTACTGGCCTTAAGCATTTAATTAATTTGTTACCTTTTCATGAAGACTCTGAAAGGCAGCGACACTTTTCATTTTCGTTAGGTCAAAAGATATTTACACCAGAAGATATTGAAACGCGCTCATTAATAAAAAATGATAGACCCTATGCTGGTTGGTTATATGGTGATATAGGCTTTCATAGCAAAACCAGAAGAAGACTGGATACATTTACTTTGCAAATTGGATTAATCGGCGATCTCTCACTGGGTCAGGAAGCACAAGATCTGGTTCACGACGTTCGATCCATTGATAAAGCGAATGGCTGGGATAATCAGCTAAAAAATGAATTGGGTTTCTCAATTATTTATGATCAGAAGCGAAGGCTGATTAGAAGAACAGATTTTTATCATGATTTGGGTTTTGATACGGTTTTGCATGGAGGCGTGGCAATGGGGACAGTATTTACACATTTTTCAGGCGGTGCAGAATTTAGGTTTGGCTGGAATCTACCAACTGATTTTGGCTCTGCGTTAATCAGACCTGCAGGCAATACTAATGCGCCTACCGATGTCAATGACCCACGTTATCAAACAGGTAAACAGGCATTAAGCGCTTATCTATTTGCTGCTGCCAATGGTCGATTCGTATTAAGAGATATTTTTCTGGATGGTAATAGTTTTACAAATAGTCATAGCGTAGATAAGGAATCATGGGTTGGCGATTTTGTGTTGGGAGCCAGTATCAGCTACAGAAAATTTAAATTGTCATATGCGCAGGTTTTTCGTTCAAAAGAGTTTGAATTACAACAAAGCGGTCAAAGTTTTGGTTCAATTTCTTTATCTTTTACTTATTAACCTATGACAGACAAAACTCGCATACTGAATTCGACCTATTACAGTTTGTTTCTATGGATGCTTGCCTTAATTTTAATTGGTTCAGGTATTTACCTAAGCAAGATTAATTATATGGATTTAGAATGGTTGAGTCGGGCAGGTTGTCTTGTTGTGATGTTAGGTATCTGGTCTGGACTCGGTATTCTGGTGCAGGAACAACTAATAATTGCTAAATTGAAGTGGCAAAGAAGAAGAACCCTTTCAGCTACTCGAGCAAGACTAAGTTCAGAGGGTAAAGATCATGAGAGTATTAAAGTGAAGCTGGAAGAAATTGACCATGCGTTTGATAAACGATCACAGGAACTTAGACAGAGTATGAAATTATCACTGGGCATGATTGAAATCTCATTATTACTCACTGGTACTTTATTGTGGGGATTTGGTGATTTATTTTTACGCTATATCTAGTAGGCTATTAATACAATTCTGATTATTTTTTCTTTAATATTGAACTAAAAAAATTATATTAAGTAGCACCTGTAGGAGAGTATGTCTTGGCAATTGATCTGGTAAAAGATTTTTTCAAGCTTGAATCAGCTAGCGGTATTTTGCTGGTTATTACTGCATTTCTGGCCATTATTATTGCCAACACGCCACTCAATGGTTTGTACGATATGCTACTTAACCTGCCGGTAGAAATAAGAGTTGGCCCACTATTCATCGCAAAACCGTTATTACTCTGGATAAACGATGGATTGATGGCGATATTTTTCTTTCTCGTTGGACTGGAATTAAAGCGCGAACTGATAGAAGGTGAATTATCTGAACCTGCGAACATTATGTTACCCGCTATCGCAGCGTTGGGTGGAATGGCAGTACCCGCTATCATTTATGCAATTATTAACTGGGGTGACCCGGTTGCAATGTCAGGTTGGGCAATACCCGCTGCAACAGATATCGCTTTTGCTCTGGGCATTTTATTATTGCTTGGCGATAGAATATCAATCACGGTCAAGGTATTTTTGGTTTCGGTTGCCATCATTGATGATATTGGTGCCATTGTTATTATCGCGCTATTTTATACTCAGGATTTATCTCTTACTTCATTGTTTATCGCACTCTGTGTGCTGCCTTTTCTGTTCATACTAAACAGAAAAAATGTTGTGACAGTTACCCCTTATATATTTGTCGGTGCCATTATGTGGATTGCAGTGCTGAAGTCAGGCGTGCACGCAACACTTGCCGGCGTTGTGCTTGCTTTTTTTATTCCAATTCGTGACAAGAAAAATCCGCAACACTCACCATTAAAAGAACTGGAGCATGATTTACATACATTAGTTGCATTTGGAGTATTACCCATCTTTGCTTTTGCTAATGCTGGCGTGAATCTTGAGGGTGTAAGTCTTGACTATATTCTACATCCGGTACCAATGGGTATCGCACTTGGACTATTTCTTGGCAAGCAAATAGGCGTGTTTGGTTTTTGCTGGATTGCCATTAAATCAGGACTCTTGAATATGCCTGACGGAATGAACTGGAAATTACTGTATGGCGTATCATTGCTTTGTGGTGTCGGTTTCACGATGAGTCTGTTTATTGGGTCATTAGCATTCGGCAATGTTGATACACGTACGGAGTTTGATGAAAGATTAGGTATTATTATCGGCTCGTTGTTTTCCGGTATTATTGGTTATTTCGTATTAAGATTTGCGGTATCAGAGAAGCACTAGGGTAAAATTCCGCAATATACTGATATCTGTTAAATATCAGATTTGTCATGGCTGATTGGCTAGAAGTTAATTGTTTGCATTACATACAGTGCACATTTTATCTTTTTTCAATTTAGCTTCATTCCATTCCATATGTAATGCATCAAAGAGTATAAGCCTTCCTACAAGCGTGTCACCAATATTCATTATTAATTTCATTGTTTCATTTGCTTGTATACTTCCAATGATACCGAGTAATGGGGCCATTACCCCATTTGCGGTACATGTTTCTTGTGTAGCGACTTCTTCATCATAAAGACAACGATAACAAGGTGATGTATCTTCCCTTGGATCAAATACGCTGATCTGTCCTTCAAAGCGAATGGCAGCACCTGATACCAACGGTGTCTTTGTTTTGATAGACGCTGCATTAACTGCAAAACGTGTCTGGAAATTATCAGATGCATCGACGATTACATCTGCCGGCTCTGCTTGTTCTATCAATTCTTCTTCTGCCAGTGAATGATCGATTGTTGTTATTATTATCTCCGGATTTAATGCCGTCAGGGTTTCTTTTGCTGAATCAATTTTAAGCCTATCTAGATCAGTAGTTGAGTGGACAATTTGTCTTTGCAAATTACTCAGATCGACCTTGTCATAATCAACGAGAATTAAATGCCCAACTCCGGCACTGGCAAGATACATTGCAACAGGTGAACCCAGCCCACCGAGACCGATTAATAAAACCGTTGCTTCGCTTAAGCGTTGTTGTCCTGCGGCATCAATTTCAGGCAACATTATTTGCCTGCTGTAGCGCAGTAACTGATCATCATTCATGGATTTTGACCAAGTGTGATTCGTTCATGTCCCGCATAATCTGAAAAAGTTTTTATCTGTTGATAGTGATTATGCTGGAAAAAAGCTCTTACCGCTTGCCCTTGTTGAAAGCCATGCTCAAGTATCAACCAACCATTTTTTACCAGAAAGTTTTTTGCCAATGCAATTATGTTATTCAGATCGGCAAGCCCATTATTTTTCGCAATTAGTGCAGACTCCGGTTCGAAGCGAACATCACCTTGTGCTAAACAGGGATCAAATCTATCGATATAAGGGGGGTTGCTAACAATTATATTGTAATGTTTATTTTCACTAAAATTTAACCAATCAGCTTGAATAAAATTTATTTCAGCTTGATGTGATTCTGCATTTTCTTTTGCAATAGCCAATACTGCTTCAGTAATATCGGTTGCTGTGATAATTGCTAAAGGCCTTTCAGTTGCCAGCGCGATTGCTATTGCCCCTGTTCCCGTACCTAAGTCAAGTATATGGATTGCTTCAGTACTCGATATTTTTGTCAACGCCTGCTCAACCAGGCATTCTGTTTCTGGTCTTGGGATTAATGTATCTTTTGTGACTTTGAATTCAAGTGACCAAAATTCACGGTAACCCACCAGGTGTGCTACCGGATGCCCATCTTTTCGTAATTGAATATAGCCAAGAAATTCTTCATAACAAGAAGCAGACAGCTTTTCTTCAGGATACGCATACAGATGTGTTCGATTACAACCTATACAATGACTTAATATGACTTCTGTATCGAGTTTTGCGGTTTCGTAATGGCTCAATTGCTGTTGTGCCTGCTGTAATGCCTGGGCAATCTGCAAGATTAATCACCTATCGATGCCAGTAAGTCTGCCTGATGTTCACTGATCAGTGGTTCAATTACCATATCGACGTTGCCACTCAAAAATTCGTCCAGGTTGTATAAGGTAAGATTAATACGATGATCAGTAACACGACCCTGTGGGAAGTTGTAAGTACGGATTCGTTCAGAACGATCACCACTGCCAACAAGACTACGTCGGTTTTCTGCCTGCTCGTTAATCTGCTTATCTTGTTCTGCGGTCAATAAGCGGGATTGTAATAATGACATCGCCCGCGCCTTATTTTTATGTTGCGACCGTTCGTCCTGACATTCGACAACAGTATTTGTCGGTATATGAGTAATGCGAATTGCTGAATCCGTCTTATTTACATGTTGTCCACCGGCACCGGAAGCACGAAATGTATCGATGCGTAAATCCGCTGTGTTGATTTGAATCTCACTCACTTCATCAACTTCGGGTAATACAGCAACTGTACAGGCAGAGGTGTGTACACGACCCTGAGATTCAGTTTCTGGAACTCGCTGTACTCGATGTGCGCCAGATTCAAACTTTAGTCTTGAATAAGCGCCGTCGCCCGCAATACGTAAGATGACTTCTTTAAATCCTTCCAGATCACTTTCTGCAGCACTGATTTGTTCAACATTCCAGCCACGGGTTTCGGCATAGCGTGAATACATTTTTAATAAGTCACCAGCAAACAATGCAGCTTCCTCCCCACCGGTACCAGCACGGATTTCAAGGAATATATTGTTTTTATCATTTGGATCTTTAGGTAATAGTAATATCTGTAATTCATTATCGAGCTTTTCGTTTTTTTCTTCGGCGGTTTTCAATTCCTCTGCTGCCATGCTTTGAATCTCTTTATCCACATCTTTCAACATTTCCTTTGCGTTTTCGATGTCGTTTATCGTTTGCGTATACTCAATGAAACAATTCACTATTGGCCTGACCTCAGCATACTCTTGCGATAACTCTCTAAATTTATTTTGATCGTTAATGATATCTGGATCAGATAATAAACCGCCTAACTCTTCCTGACGTTCCATTAATTTTTCCAGCTTGTTACGTAATGAATCTTTCATGTCGAATAAAATATAATAATATGAAAAGCGGTTAGCAGGGGATGCTAACGTTTTTTATTCTGATTATTTTCAGAATTCAGATTGAATAGTTCTTCAGCTGCCTGCAGGAGATCGTCTCGATTATTGGCATCAGCATTTCGCAGGTTTGAACTAGGTAAATGCATTAACTTATTAGTGAGATTGCGTGCTGTTTCCAACAGTATGGATTCAGGATCAGCGCCACTCTTCAGTTTTGATAAACTGTTTTGAATTACATCATCCTGTATTTTTTCTGCCTGGCTGCGAATTGCCCGAATAGTGGAAACAGCATCCAGAGATTCCAGCCAGTTCATAAATTCCGTTGCCTGGGAATCAATTATTTTTTCTGCCTGTATGGCAGCTTGTTGTCGATTCTTTAGATTCTCTTGCACCAGATCTTTTAGATCATCAACACTGTATAAATAAACATCGTCCAGATCTCCTACTTCAACTTCAATATCCCTCGGCACAGCAATGTCCACCATGAAAATAGGTTTGTGTTTGCGTTGTTTTATTGCACTCTCGACAGCACCCTTTCCTAAAATAGGCAGTGGACTGGCCGTCGATGAAATGATGATATCGGCTTCCGCTAGATGTTTGCCAATATCACCAATTTGCACTGCATAGACAGAATATTGATTCGCTAGTCGTTGTGATCTTTCCAATGTTCGGTTAGCAATGATCATTCTTCGCAGACCATTTTCATGTAAGTGTCGCGTCGCCAGTTCAATTGTTTCGCCGGCGCCGATCAGCAATGCGGTCTGTTTGCTTAAATCACCAAATATTTGTTGTGCCAGTCTCACTGCCGCAAAGGCGACAGATACAGGGTGGCTTCCGATTGCTGTGTTATTCCTGACTTCCTTAGCTACATGGAAGGAATGTTGAAATAGCCTATTTAATTTATGACCAACACTGCCGGCATTTACCGCACGTTGATAGGCATCTTTTAATTGTCCAAGTACTTGTGGTTCGCCCAGAATCATCGAATCCAGACCACTTGCGACTCTTAATACATGCCGCACCGCGCTGACCCCTGGGTGAACATATAGAAAAGGGTGCAACATGCCGGGTTTTATATCGTGGAAATTATGTAGCCAGTCAACGGGATGTTTATTGTCATCATGATCGAGGTGACAATACAGCTCCGTGCGATTGCAGGTAGATAAAATTGCCGCTTCATCTACGCCGTGTTGATGTCTAAGTTCATTTAACGCATCTGCAACCATATCACCACCAAAACTGATCTGCTCCCGGATTTCTACCGGCGCAGTAGCGTGATTAATGCCGTATGCGATTATAGCCATTTTCTCTTAAGTGTCTGAATTTAATAATAATTATATCAAAAAAGCAAAATAAATCATTTGTCTAGATGATTTATGGTTATTAGTGTAATCAGATTCTGCTTTTCATCCCAGTAAACTGAACAAAATTAATTATTTTGAATCAAGTTAAATGGTATCTCTGTATTTCATTTCTTATTAAAATAAAATATCAAAAAAGATACGGACAGAATCAAATTCATTATTTTTCGAGAGGATTAATCATGTCGTTGTTTAAAAACAGGTTGCTACGTTTGACCGCCTTCTTGTCTATGCTGGCGATATTTTCTGCCTGTTCAACGATACCGGCTGACAAGCCAGATGAAGAATCTCAGGTTATTACAGAAACCGAGACAGTTGAGCCGCAAGTGAAGGTTGAACAGCCATTGGTGCTAGAACAACCTGAACCACGACAACTGCCGCCCAGGCCAGAAATAGACTTAACGGAAGACATTTTATTCAAAGTACTCGTTGCTGAAGTTGCAGGTCAGCGTGGCGAAATCAATATTGCGGTTGAAAATTATATGGAGCTTGCTCGTGAAACGAGAGATCCCGTCGTGATAGAACGTGCTACACGTATTGCAGTTTATGCCAGAGATGATGCAGCAGCATTTGAGGCAGCAAAACTTTGGGCTGAAATTGATCCTGAAAATACGGACGCGCAGCAGGTGCTAGCCGTGATGAGTTTGCGCAAAGGCAATATGGAAAAAGCGCAATTTCATCTGGAAAAAATACTGGCCCGATCGCAAGGTAATATGGACCAGAAACTCTGGATGATTGCTAACTTTCTTGGTAGAGAAGAAGATCAGCCCGCCGTCATTGAATTAATGGAAAGATTGATGGCCAATCATATGAGCGATGCTGATGCCTTATATGCCTATGCACATGTTGCGGCTCGATTGGGTGATACGGAAAAATCAAGATCATTACTGGAACAGGTATTAATTATAAAACCTGGTAATGAAGCAGCAGTCATGACCTACCTGTCGTTATTGCAAAGAAGTGGCGAAACAAATGAAGCTATTACGTGGCTGGAGGAAGCACTAAAAAATACAGAAGATGATTTCAATTTGCGTATGGCCTACGCGCGACTTTTAACTGACTCAAAACGATTTGATGACGCACGCCGTCAATTTGAAATTTTACTTGTGCAGGCACCTAATAATATTGATGTTATTTATGCTTTGGGTCTTTTGTATCTACAAAACAACCGTCTTGAACAAGCGGAGGAAAAGTTTTTACGTTTAACAGAACTTAAAAAGAAAACGTTTGATGCAAACTATTATCTCGGCCGAATTGCTGAAGAGCGAAATACTTTTGAAGAAGCATCTGATTATTATCAGGGTGTTCATGGGGGCGAAAATTATCTGGACGCAAGAATTAGACTTAGTTTAATTCTCGCCAAACAAGGAGAAGTTGAAAAAGCATTAACGAACATTCGTTCCATACAACAAGTTTCAAACACGGAACAATTGATTTTAATCCAGGCAGAGGGAGAAATTCTGCTTGCTGAAAAACGATACGACGAGGCAATGCAATTATTTGATAAATCCATTGCCGATAATCCACATCCTGATCTTCTTTACTCACGTGCGATGTTAGCTGAAAAAATGAGCAGACTGGATATTCTTGAGGCTGACTTAAAACAGATACTTGATAAAGATCCTGATAACGCGACTGCTTTAAATGCTTTGGGTTATACCTTGGCTGATCGAACGGAGCGTTTTGAAGAGGCATATGATTATATTAAGCGTGCGCATGAATTGAGTCCGGATGACTTTTATATACTGGATAGCATGGGTTGGGTGTTATATCGCCTGGGTCGACTAGATGAAGCCGTCGATTATTTGCGCCAGGCTCTGGCGTTAAGAAACGATCCCGAAATTGCTGCGCACCTGGGTGAAGTATTATGGGTGATGGGCGACAAAAGTGCGGCGAAAGAAGTGTGGGACACAGCCTTACAAGCCACGCCACAAGATGACAGATTATTAAAAGTGATTGAACGCTTTTTACCGTGAGATTTATTCACGTATGTGTCGTGTTCCTGACATTTGTCTTGAGCGGCTGCACACAATTGTCAGAAAAACTCAATAGTGCTGATCAAGCAATTAACTGGCAACAACATTTAACGCAGGTATCTCAATTATCACATTGGTACATCGAAGGTCGCGTTGGTATAAAAACTGATAAACAAAGTGGTTCTGCTTCTTTGTTTTGGCAACAGGCTGGTGAATATTTTGAGATGCGAATTGTTGCTCCCTTTGGTCGCGGAACCTACATCCTTAAGGGCTCGCCAACACTAGTGCAAATGCAAGGCCCTAAAAATTTATTCCTTACAGCAACAACGGCTGAAGAATTGCTAAAGCAGGAACTTGGCTGGTCTGTCGATCTTCAAGGTTTACAATACTGGGTTAGGGGAGTTCCTACTCCAGATGTTGCACACGATTTGCAATTGGATAACGCAGGGCGTTTACATTTTTTGCAACAAGCCGGTTTCAACATAGACATTAATCGTTATGCTGATGTCGGTGGATTACAATTACCTGATAAGTTACAAATTGAGAGCGCCAACCTACGTCTGAAACTATTGATAAATCGATGGGATCTATCAACAAAAATTCAAACATGAATTCGGATATCTGGCCTGCTCCGGCAAAGTTAAATTTATTTCTGCATATCATTGGACGTAAACCAGATGGTTATCATTTGCTCCAAACGTTTTTTAATTTTATCCATCTGATGTATGATATTACTTTTTAAATAAATCAAAACGCCTCTATTCGGAGAATCTCAAGTTTGGCAGAGGTTAATGAAGAAGATGATCTGGTCATTCGAGCAGCAAAACTATTACAGACGAATACCGGTTGTCAGTTAGGTGTTGCGATAAATGTTCAAAAGCGTATTCCTCAAGGTGGTGGTCTGGGCGGCGGCAGTTCAGATGCTGCTACGACGCTAGTTGCGTTGAATAAACTGTGGAAACTGGGATTAACAGATGAGGAATTGGCGCAATTAGGTTTAAAATTAGGAGCAGACGTGCCGATTTTTATTCACGGGCGAGCAGCCTGGGCGGAAGGTATCGGTGAAAAATTAACAACCATACAGCCAGACGAAAATGTATATTTGGTCATTCATCCTGGTTGTCACATTCCTACAGTGAAGATTTTTACAGCACCTGATTTGACACGAAATACAGCTGCAATCACAATACGCGACTTTCTGGAACGTGGCGGGAAAAACGATTGTGAAGTGTTAGTTCGAAAACTTTATCCAGATGTTGATGCTGCGTTTAACTGGTTAAACGAATTTTCACCGGCGAGATTAACGGGAACAGGTGCGTGCCTGTTCTCTGCCTTCGATACAATAGAAAAGGCAAATCATGTGTTAGCTAATCTGCCGGATAAATGGCGTGGTTATGTGGTGCAAGGCCAGAACCAATCGCCATTAATGGATAGATTAGCGATGGCCTGAGCCATTCGCTGAAAACATCCTTCGAATTGATTATGATTGCGTAGCTTATTGCGGCAGATATCAATAAAATATTGGGGCATAGCCAAGTTGGTAAGGCACAGGGTTTTGATCCCTGCATTCCCAGGTTCGAGTCCTGGTGCCCCAGCCATATTTTTATAAAAATAATTTAATTTACAGGGGACAATCACTGATTAAATCAGTGCTGCTAAAATTGAAAAACCGTTTCCTAATATTTACTTTTCTTTTCTGCATCTAATGTTAATCACTTTGGAGAAATAAGCTCTTATGTCTACTGCCAATATGATGATTTTTACTGGAAATTCAAATCGGAGATTGGCTGAAGATGCGGCCAGCTATCTTGAAATCCCACTCGGTAACTGCGCTGTCGGCAGTTTCAGCGACGGTGAGGTCATGGTTGAGATTATCGAAAATGTGCGTGGACGTGATGTTTATCTGATGCAATCTGTGTGTGCACCAACTAATGATAATTTAATGGAATTATTAGTGATGGCAGATGCCATGCACCGTGCCTCGGCGACCAGGATTACAGCTGTCATCCCTTATCTGGGTTATGCCAGACAAGATCGTCGATCGCGATCATCTCGCGTGCCCATTACTGCCAAGGTGGTCGCTAACATGATTACGGCCGCAGGTATTGATCGCGTGCTCACAGTCGATTTACATGCTGATCAGATTCAAGGTTTTTTCGATATACCACTGGATAATGTCTACGGATCTCCCGTCTTGCTTGGTGATCTTTGGAAACATAAGTACCCGGAGCTAATGGTTGTTTCACCTGATGTAGGTGGTGTGGTTAGGGCGAGGGCTTTAGCAAAGCGATTAGATGATACAGATTTGGCGATTATCGATAAACGTCGACCAAATCCTAACGAATCCGAGATTATGAATATTATTGGTGATGTAAAGGATAGAACTTGCGTGATTATCGATGATTTAGTCGATACAGCTGGCACATTATGTAATGCTGCTGGCGCATTAAAGGATTTTGGTGCGAATAAAGTCGTCGCATACTGTACTCATCCGGTACTTTCTGGCAAAGCAATTGAAAATATAGAGAAATCAAGACTTGATGAATTGGTAGTAACAGATACAATTCCCCTCCGCCCGGAGGCAGCCGCCTGCGAGCGGATTCGACAATTAAGTGTAGCTGCAATGTTGGCTGAGAGTATGCGTCGAATTGCTGAAGGCGAGTCCCTGAGCTCAATGTTCCTGGATTAATTCCGCCTGACATGGCTTCCGGTTGGTCGCGACCGAGGCAAAACATAAACAAAATATTGAGGAGAAATCTCAATGGATACTTTTGAACTGAACGCTGAAAAGCGCGAAGACGTAGGGAAGGGTGCGAGCCGCCGCCTGCGACGCGCAGGAAAAGTGCCAGGGATCATCTATGGTGCCGATAAAGATGCCACCATGATTACACTGGATCAGAATGACATGATGCACCACCTGGATCATGAAGCATTTTACTCGCATATACTTGAGCTAAATGTAGGAAGTGCGAAGGAGAGTGTCGTATTAAAGGATCTGCAGCGTCACCCTTTTAAACGGCTACTCATGCATATCGATTTTTTACGCGTAAAAGCAGATGAAAAAATTACGATGCGTGTCCCATTACATTTTATCAATGAAGAAAAATGTATCGGTATTAAACGCGACGGTGGAGCCATCAATCATTTGATGTCTGATCTTGAAATAGAATGTTTACCAAAAGATCTGCCTGAATACATCGAAGTGGATATGCTAGAAATCGCATTGGGCGACACCATTCATGTAGCTGAATTGACTCTACCCGACGGCGTTGAAGCATATGCACTTGCACATGGTGGCGAAGACGAAATTGGTGTAGCGACTGTATTTATGCCACGTGTTGTCGAAGAAACTGAAGCAGAAGCAACTGATGAACCTGGCGAAGTCGAAGCGACCAAACAAAAAGCTGATGATGACGCTGACAAGGATGGCGGCTAGCCGTCATAGTGTCCCAGCCAATCAAGCTAATTGCTGGCCTGGGTAATCCAGGATCCAAATATATCATGACCCGGCATAATGCCGGGTTTTGGTTTATTGATGCACTGGCTAATCGATTAGGTTCAACGTTTAATGTTGATAAAAAGTTTCAAGCCGAGACTTTTCGATATCAACATCAATCTAATGATTGTTGGTTGTGTAAGCCACATACTTTCATGAATGAAAGCGGCACCGCTATTCAATCATTACAGAGTTACTATAAAATTACGCCTGAAGAAACCCTTATTGTGCATGATGAGATTGATTTACCCGCAGGCACTATCCGTTTCAAATCCGGTGGTGGTCATGGCGGTCAAAATGGACTTAGAGATATTATTCAAAAGACAGGCAATAATCAGTTTCATCGTTTACGTATTGGTATCGGTCATCCAGGTAGTAAGGACAAGGTCGTTTCTTATGTATTGTCTCGCCCAAACTCTGAAGAAGAAGAAGTCATGATTAATAGCATCGCCGCTATAATCGATAATTACGATTTAATCTTTGCAGGTGATATGCAGGGGTTAATGAATCAATATAATCAAAAATAGAATGGATTACTGATGGGGTCGGTAAACTCCATTGTTACGAAGTACTGTTCTTAAATCCTGAATGATTGGAAAAATCTCCTGATTCCAGTCCTCGCCTTGTTCATCGAATGCCAATTGTTCAAGTTCTACGATATCGCGATCTTCCTTGAAGATGCCTTCAGTAAACCAGATGATAGCTGGCCAAAACATTTCCATTAGCCATGGAAATCTTGATGGTCTTTTAAACATCATTAGACCAAAGGTATGACATCGTCGCTGTTCTTTATCTAGCGGGATGTAGACATTCCACAATGATAACTCTGGTTCTTTACTACCCCCTGCTCTAAAAGTCAGCGTTTGATAAGGGTACTGGGTACGAATGATCATTGTGTCGCGGTCATTCTCTTCTTTCATTGTAGTATCGACATTGTTATTTCGACGAATGATTAGTTTTTCACCAAGATGTTGTTTTCCGGCGCGACGAGCGAATGTGTAATCACATTCTACCCAGTCTTCACCATTACGCCTTCCCAGAAATACAGTGCGAATGCTGCCCATGAGTCTTCGATGCAAAAACTGATGATTCATATCCATCAGGTTTTCATGCATAAAGCTATAGTGACATTTGACCTTGCGGTCGAGATAACGTGTTTTGTAATCATCTCGATGCCAGACAGGGATATCGGGCATCGGTACCGTCTCAGCCTTTGCTGGATCGCCTGGAAAAATAAAGATTAAGCCATAGGCTTCCTGGCATGGGTAACTCTTGACACCCGTAGGTAATTGTTTATTTTTATCCAGATAGGGAACGTTGACACAGCGTCCTGTTTTATCATAAGTCCAACAGTGATAACCGCAACGGATGGTTTCTCCTTTAACTTCCCCGACAGATAACGGCACTTGTCTGTGTGCACAACGATTTTCCAGGGCAAATACAGTATTGGATTCTGTTCGCACAAGTACTATGGGTTCGCCGGCAAATCTGACAGCAAGCGGCTTATTCTTTTTTAATTTTTTTGCCTTGCTGACCGGATACCAAAAATCAGGATGAAGATGTGTTTTGCGAATATCCTGCACCTTGTTTGAAGCAAAGTCTGTTGTAGCAAGATTAGATTCTTTCGTCATGGGTATAGACCAACTAGTGTAATTGAACAAATAAGTTAGAATTTATACGATGTTTGGGGGGTTAGGCAATGCTCTAATAGCATTTACGCCATAAGTGTCGCAAAAAATTTTTTAACTCGGGAATTTAACGATATTACTACCGTGTTCGTTTAGTATTTCAACTAATGGTTTTGGCTTGGCAATTCCATATCCTTGAACGTAGTCAACCCCGATTTTCTTCAATAATTGGAGAATTTCATCATTTTCTACAAATTCGGCGATTGTCTGCATATTCATGACATCACTAATATCTTTCATTGATTTGACCATTGCCAGATCAATTTTATCCTTGGTAATGTCCTTAACAAATTGCCCGTCGATTTTGAGAAAGTCCACCGGAAGTCGTTTCAGGTAAGCAAACGAAGACAAGCCGCTGCCAAAATCATCCAGTGAGAAGCGACAACCTAAAGATTGCATTTGCCTGATAAAATCGCTGGCAGCATTTAGATTTGATATTGCTGATGTTTCTGTAATTTCAAAACACAGCTTACTCGTGTCAACATTCTCTCTCTTGAATAAGGTTGTGATTTGTTCGATAAAAGCCATGTCACCCAAAGATTGACCTGATAAATTTATCGATATGCAGTCTAGAGAGTCGAGAAAGTTTTTGTGTACACTCAGTATTTTTACGATGTGCTCAATACTCCACTGATCGATTCTGGAAATGATGTTGTAACGTTCGGCCGCAGGTAAAAATGCACCGGGTGGAATAGCATTGTTATCTTCATCAAGTAAACGGATTAATAATTCATAATGATCAACGATTCCTGTTTTTGTTTGCATGATAGGTTGCGCATAAAAGCAGAACTCATCTCGCTCTAAACCTTTATATATTCTTTCTACCCATTGCATCTGTCCTTCACGCAATACAATTTTTGTATCATCCGTATAGTAAATATGAATTCGATTACGTCCAAGGTCTTTGGCCATGTAACAGGCGGTGTCCCCTTGTTTAAGGAGTTCCTTTAATGTTTGAACAGCATTATCTATTTTTACCAGGCCAATACTGATTCCAAGTTTAAACGATCGATTATCCCAGATGAATGTGAAATCCTGGACAGCATTTAGTATATCGTTAGAGACTCGATGTGCTTGTTCGACGGAACAGAATTCCATGAGTACAGCAAACTCATCGCCACCTAGCCTTGCTACTGTATCGCGCTTCCTGGTGATTGATTGTAGCAATGCACCTATTTGTTTGAGTAGTTCATCGCCAGCAGCATGTCCACAGCTATCATTGATAATTTTGAATTGATCCAAATCCATGAAACACATGGCATGCACTTCATTCTTATCAACAACAGACTCAACAAGACGTGTTGCTCTGCGTTCAAACTCCGCCCGATTTATTAACCCTGTTAATTTATCGTGTGTTGCATCATAACTAAGTTGTTTATTCAATTCGTATTCATTTGTTACATCTTCATGTATACAAACAAAATGACCGACGTTGCCACTCTCATCTTCAACTGCCGAAATGATGCATTTGTCCCGAAAGAATTCCCCGTTTTCACGTTCATTATCAAACACGCCACGCCAGATACCTTTATCAGTCACCTCTTGCCATAGTTTCTCATATTGCGTATCTGATACTCTGCTGGATTTAACTACCCTGTGATTTCGGCCAATTAAACTTTTTTCGCTGTAACCCAAGGTATCAATAAAGGCAGGATTTACAAATTCAATCATCAAGTTTCTATCGATGATTATTACCGGCGTATCTGACGACTCCATCGCTCGACTTAATATATTAAGTCGTTCTTCAGTATTTTTCTTATCGGTAATATCTACCACGCCCGCGATATAGTTAGTTAAATTTTCATGTTCATCAAATACCGGAGAAATTTTTAAATCATTCCAAAATAACTTACCGTCTTTTTTATAGTTTCTAAGTTGCACATGACATTCACCCTGATTTAGCATTGCTGTTCGAATTGTTTCAAGTGCACTTTGGTTATGATCATTGCCTTGTAGGATACGGCAGTTTTTACCTATTAATTCTGCTGGCTCATAACCGGTAATCGTTTTTATATGTTCGTTGCAATAAATAATGGGATTATCAGGTGTAAGCGCATCACTAATAATTATTCCGACATTAAAATTTTCAATAGATCGATCACGTATTTTCATATTGGCTTCAGCTTGTTTACGCTTGCTAATATCACTAATCGTTCCTGACATTCGTAATGGCTTACGATCATGATCACGTTCAACAATTCGCCCCCTACATTTTATCCAGCACCAGTCCTTATTTTGTTTTTTAAGTCGCATCTCGAATTCAAATGCACCTTTCAATCTATGGCTATGGTCTTCCATTGATTTTAATATTGATCCCTTTTCATCTGGATGAAGCAGAGTTTTCCAATCATCAAATTTCTCAAGCACTAATGTCCCCGGTTCGTAACTGAGTATTTCTTCCCATCGGGCATTGACTCGAAATGATTTTGTTTTTAAATCATAAACCCAGGTACCAACATTAGATGCCCACAATATTTCATTGATTTGTTGTTCGCTTTGTTTAAGTCGCTCAATATTAATCTTTAATTGTTGACTCATTTCGTTGACGGTATGATTGAGCTCAACAAATTCACCGGTACCGAGTAATTGACTTTTTACACCTAACTCGCCATTTGCAATCCTTTTGGTCACTTGAGTTAAGTGGTTCAATGGACGGTTAATAAAAATATTTAATAAGACATAGAAAATACTGATCAGTAAGAAACCTGTTATCAATTCGAGTTTGGCGGTGTTCCAGTTGTTTTGCCAAAGTAACTGTATTTCTCTTGATAAATCGTACTCCAGGTAAATACCACCTAGATGTCTTTCAGCAAAGCCATAGGGTGTACGAAGCGATTTAATCGGGAAGTAGGCTTGTATTAATCGTTTTTCTTTTTCGATAAGAAAACGTTCGATACCTGTCTGATTAGCTTCGTCAAAGTGCGATAATGTCAAACCAGTATCAGAATCAAATATTGATTCATTTAACAATGCCTTGTCTGTACTGGAAAAAATTTTACCATCTTGATCGACAGCTATGAGTAGATTATAACTTCGCTTCGAGGCCTTACGTGTTAAATGTCGATCCGCAGATAAAATATTCCCTTCTTGTAAGTACTCCATAGTAGTACGTGATAATTCGGCCATATCCTGTCGAATATCTTCTTCTGTATTTGAATACAGTACTACCTCATTAGACTCATGTAGGTGTAGAAAAAAAAGAGCAGATAGAAATATAAAAGTCAGAAATACCAGAAATGGTAACCAAGTTCGTAACGGGATTATTCTGATATGACTCATATTATTGATCGAATAAAAAACGATCAGTAAAAAGATTTTCGATTGACACTGGATCAGTAATTAATTCATTTCTTATCATAATATCGATCAATTCCAGGGTATTTGTTTGCAAATCATCAGCAGCAAATAACTCACGATTTCCTTTTATGCCAGGTATTTCTATCCCTTTGAACATCAAATTTATTTCATCCGAACCAAGATTAGTGCGTTGTTTAATTATCATGTTGGTTTTTTCCGGATCTAGATGCATGAATTCAAGTGCTTGATTGTAGCCTGTCAATAATTCATTAATTGCCATATGCTTTTCCTGAAGAATGTCGCTGCGTATAACCAAAACATCAATAATTCGTCCTTTTGTTTGACTACTATCAAATACAACATTCGCGCCCTGATTGATTAATTTAGTTTTAATCGGTTCAAATGTGACAATGGCCTCATTATCCATATAACAATTCAAATGACTGTCACTGGTGCAAGGTACAATTTGTAAATCCTTTTTACTCATTGAGTGATAATTAAGTGCTGATTCGAGTAGCATTGCACCCATTGCAGTATATTCAACGGCAATACGTTTGCCTGTTAACTCCGCCATTGAGGATATACCCGGTTTTGTCAGTATGGCATCACCACCATTCGATATATCAATGATAAAAATTATTTTTAGATCCATGCCATCATGAAGTAGTGTGATTACTTCATCGAGTGTAAGTGTTGCGCCATCCAATTGTCGTGAGCGCAGCTCATACATAATATCGGTTGAATTATTCAGTTCTACCAGCTTGATTGATGAAGGTTGAAAAAGATCAAGCTCCCTAGCGATATAAAATGGTTGATATCCAATCCAGTTAAATGTACCTATTGTTAAAGGTGAGCTTATTGACCTATCAGAACATGCGGATAATAAAAAGCAAACAACCAATAAACAACACCTGATACTGGTTACTGGTAGTCTGATAAGTATTTTATTAACCACGTGCCATTGTGTCGCAAGTTGAAAAGTCATTATCGCGTATGACCTGAATCTGATAACATTTGTATTCACTTTTTTTCATATATATTTATATCAACTTCTTTATATCGGCAAAAATCGATGGGATTTAAATGCGGTATCGTTGGTTTGCCCAATGTCGGAAAATCAACCTTGTTTAATGCACTCACCCAATCAGCAATTGACGCTGAAAACTACCCGTTTTGCACCATTGATCCTCATGTTGGTGTTGTAGCGGTACCTGACTCACGCTTGCAAAAACTGGCAGATTTGGTAAATCCAGCAAAAGTCGTGCCTGCTCATATGGAATTTGTCGATATTGCAGGTCTGGTAGAGGGGGCTTCTAAAGGTGAAGGATTAGGAAACAAGTTCCTTGCCAATATCCGTGAAACCCAGGCTATTGCTCAGGTAATACGTTGTTTTGAAGACGAAAATATTGTGCATGTTGCTGGAAAAGTCGATCCATTGGCTGATATTGAGGTAATCAATACGGAGCTATGTCTTGCCGATCAGGAAACAGTTGAAAAAGCCTTACAAAAAGTGCAAAAAATGACGCGCAGCGGCGACAAATCTGCGCTTGCAGACGCTACCCGCTTGCAAGCGGTGTTAGCTCATCTGGATCAGGGCTTGCCAGTTCGTACTCTGAACCTGTCTGATGATGACCATTTGAGCCTGCGAGAATTACACTTGTTAACTGATAAGCCAAGCTTATATATCGCAAATGTAGATGAAGATGGTCTTGGCGGAAACCAATTAACAAACCAGGTAAACGACCTGGCTGAGCGCGAAGGTGCCAAGTTCATTATAGTTTGTGCAGCGATTGAAGCAGAAATTGCGCAGTTAGAAGAAGACGAGAAGGCCGAGTTTCTGGAAGCAATGGGTTTGCAAGAACCAGGGCTGAATCGAATTATTCGCGCCGGGTATGAACTATTAGGGTTGCAGAATTATTTTACTGCTGGACCGAAAGAAGTCAGAGCCTGGACTATACCAATTGGTGCTTCAGCACCCAAGGCAGCTGGCGTCATTCATACTGATTTTGAAAGAGGCTTTATTAGAGCTGAGGTTACTGCCTTTGATGATTATATAGACTGTAAAGGAGAACAAGGTGCGAGAGATGCGGGGAAGTGTCGTTCTGAAGGAAAGGAATATATCGTAAAGAATGGCGACGTTGTTTTATTCAGGTTTAATGTTTGATTATGAACAGTATTGATTTAAGAAACGACATTATAAAAAAAGCAGGAGAATTTAAGTCCAGCGGCTTAAGTGTTGGGAAGTCCGGAAATATTAGTGCGCGACATGAAAAAGGGTTTTTGATTACACCTACCGGTTTTCAATATGAGGCATTAACAGCAGAAGACATTTGTTATTGTGATTTTTCTGGCAACGTCATAGAAGGAAAGTGGTCGCCATCAAGTGAATGGCAAATTCATGCAGATATTTATCAGCAACACGAGTATATTAATGCTGTTGTACATTGTCATTCACCTTATGCAACTGCACTAGCATGTTGCCATAAAGGTATCCCGGCATTTCATTACATGGTGGCAGTAGCTGGTGGAGCGTCTATCCCATGTGCAGAATATGCGACGTTTGGTACCAATGATTTATCCAAAAATGTAAATCAAATATTGTCGAATCATAAGGCCTGTTTACTTGCAAACCACGGACAAATCACAATTGGTGAAAATATTGCTGCTGCCTTTGCTCTTGCCGAGGAGGTTGAAAATCTGGCTAAACAATATTGTATTACTCTACAAATTGGTGAAGTCGAGTTACTTGACGAAAATGAGATGAGGATAAATTTGGAAAAGTTTAAACACTATGGCAAACAACAAGGTAAATGAGCAACAACCGATTGCCTTTCATCTTGCTATCCCGGTTAATGATATTGCGAATACGCGTGATTTTTATATTAATCAATTAGGTTGTCGAATTGGCCGCGAGTCAGAAAGATGGATAGATTTTGATTTTTTTGGCCATCAACTTTCTGCGCATGTAAAACCTGAAGAGACTCATTTATCTCAAACTAACCTTGTTGATGGGGAACAAGTCCCTGTAAGACACTTTGGCCTGGTACTGGAATGGAATCGTTGGCACCAATTTGTTGATCAGCTAAACGCACAGGACGTAAATTACCTGATTAAACCTACAATACGTTTCCATGGAAAAACTGGTGAACAAGCTACATTTTTTATTCAGGATCCAAGTGGAAATGCACTGGAATTCAAGTCTTTCAAATTATCTGGACAACTATTTGCAAAAGAGGGAAATTAAGCAGGCTTGATCCTGCCATAATTTTCATTCAGTACCTTAACCTCAC
>JBCCHP010000007.1:0-20517 GCA_039028675.1 Pseudomonadota bacterium
ATTTCGTTGCTAAACCAACTGCGCGTAAGACCATTAATTTTTTTCTACTTAATACTTCTAGTATGATCTGAATATAATAATAAAAATGCTAAGAGAAATTATTATTAGCCGAAAAAAAATTAATGGTCTTACGCGCAGATGGTTTAGCAACGAAATATTTGATGTATTTGTATTCTTTAATCATGAAGACGAGCTTGTCCAGCTACAATTATGTTATGACAAAAATAATATGGAGCGAGTGAACTCATGTTCGAGAGATCTTGGATATAATCATGCGCGTATTGATACAGGAAGAAATATATCAGGAAGATCAGGTTCTCCTGTTTTTTTTGATTGTAGTAACTGCGATATCGATAGAGTAAAAAAAACCTTTATCGATTCAAGCCTTGATCTAGATGATATATTGTTTGATCAAATATACAGAAAATTAATAGGATTTAAATTAGGAATAGAATTTTAAATAAACCAATTGTTAATTGTTAAACTTTTATATCTTCATGGGGCTGATTCTAATTGCTAAACAATTATTGTAATCAGCCCCATATAACTCTAATCAACTCATTAATTTTGGCTCACAATATTCGTTAGCTTTATTATGCTCAGTTGAAACTACAATTGTTTTGCCAACCTTATCAGAGTCAAAAGTGACTTGTGCATTGACTTCACCAACTAATAGCCGACTCACTGACCAATTTCCCACTTGCTTCTCTGATGAAGTGAAAACAGCGTCTGTCGCATTGATGTTATCCGTTAGATGTACTGGTTGAGTAATCGTCCAGTCTAATGCACTTGTTCTAACATATTCATCCTGTAACTCTGTATCCCTTATCTGTGGTTTTAAAATTAAATTAAAGAATAACTTATCCAGAACACGTAAATTTGTATTCGTCGGACCTGTGCCGAATGAGGTCTGAACGACTAATCTTTTTACACCGAGTTCTTCCATTACCTCAATGACAAGTTTTGTGCCAGCGCTACGAATATCTGCAGGTGTATTGGCCGTACCAAACAATCGAACTCGAATTGGATTCTCGCTTATACCCAAAGTCACAATAACGGCATCCTGTCCTTTGATTGCTTCTTTCAAGATAGATTTATCCATGGCGGAACCATCAATGCATCTGACATTTCTCTCGAAAACGTTCGAAGCACTTCTTGATACGGCGGTAACCTCATGACCTAACGCTGTTAATGCTTCTACGGTATATCGACCAGATCCGCCTGATGCGCCTATTACTGCTATTTTTTTAATGTCTTTCATGTTGTTCTCCTAAATTAAGTTAAAGTGTGACTATATTATTCGACAAAATAATTGAATTATTAATGCTTATTAGTGCATAATTAAATGCAGATCGTACAATTTTTAATAAATATGAGTATGAATAGCTATAACGAAATCCTGCATTTCTTGAATTTGGACAGTATTTACTACAGCCGATCGACGCTGGGTGGCTGTGATTGGGGAATCGGGCTCCCTGAGTTTGAAGGCACTAGCATGTTCCACATTGCAACTAGCGGTAGTTGCTTGGTGGAAATCAATGACAACAGCATTGAGTTAAAAGCAGGAGACTTAGTCTTCATTAGTCGTGCGTGTGGTCACAACGTAATAGGTAGTAAAGACGCGGAGATACATGATCTATTTTCGTTACCTGTACAACAAATAGGTGAACATTATGAAACGCTCGAAATCAACCCGGAAGTAAAAGAAAAAACCACATTGCTTTGTGGTGTTGTAAAGATTAGTCATCCCGCCGGAGAAATGCTGTTATCTGAAATGCCAGATTTAATTCATGTTAAACAAGAACAACATATGTTTGGCGATATGATGGGAGAAATCGTCAGATTAGTTTTACGGGAAGCATCCGGGGAATATATTGGTGGCGAAACCGTTATTACTCGACTCGCTGATGTCTTGCTTATTCAGGCAATAAGAAGTTGGGTTGAAGATATTGGTGACGATGAGTGTCGATGGCTTAGTGCCTTGAAAGATAGAAAAATTGGGAAAGCCATGCTTGCGATTCATAATAGTCCGGAAATTAACTGGACCATTGAAAGCCTTGGTAAAGAGGTGGGTTTGTCGAGAACAGCATTTTCTAATCGCTTCAATGAACTAGTTGGTGAAACAGTGATGAGTTACCTGACTAAATGGAGGATGAACCTGGCACAAATGCGAATCAAAAGTGGCGAAATTGTGAATCTGGATTTCGTCGAAAGTCTGGGTTATAAATCTGAATCTGCCTTCCGAAGAACCTTTAGAAAAACATTGGGCTTAAATGTATCTGAAATAAAAAAAATGAATGCATCAATAATTTAATTGGTATAGGTATTTATTGATTTCATTTCTTTTTTGCCACGATAAATACAACCCTTCCATCATTCACTACCCAGTGATGATCTATCTCAAAACCATTATTAGTTATGCTTTGTTCTAATTCTTTTGTATTAAAAAATTTTACTATCGGGGGTAAAAAACTAAATGTTCGACCAATAGGTAGAATCACTTTAAATAGTTTCATAATGCCATGAAGACAAGGCGTGCTTGTTATGAAAAACCCACCTGTAGTTAACGACGAATGAACTTTTCGAATAATAGCTTCTTTATCTTCCAGAAGATGCAAAATGCTCATTCCGAAAATAGCATCGTAACTTTTATCAACAAATTTATACTCATCTATTCCAGAAACTGAAAACTCAATATTATTTATATTCATTTCCTTTTGCTTACGTTTTGCAATCGAAATCATATTTGAGGAAACATCAATTGCTTTAACGCTTTTCACATATGGTGCATGCAGTAGTGCCGTTCCACCCGTACCACAACCGAATTCAAATATATCCATATCCGGACGAAAATATCCCCGAGTGATTTCAAGTTTTTTATTGTAAGCCTCCTCATCTGCAATTGGGCGCCTTGAATATTTATCTGCAATTTTGTCCCAAAAATTCATATGCATTTCCTTCATGTATTCTTATCTAAACTTAATAAAAAACCGGCCTGCACTTTCATGTAGACCGGTCTCATTAACTTGGATAAATAATTAAATTATTAACCCATATGGCTTAGGCGATGCTTACATCATACCGCCCATACCACCCATGCCGCCCATATCAGGCATTGCAGGTGCAGCCGCTTCTTCCTTTGGAATTTCAGCAACCATTGCTTCAGTAGTCAGCAACAAGCTGGCAACAGAAGCAGCATTTTGCAATGCTGAACGAGTGACTTTTGTTGGATCAAGAATACCCATTTCAATCATGTCACCAAACTCACCCGTTGCCGCGTTGTAACCGTGGTTACCTTTGCCTTCTTTTACTTGATTGACGATGACAGATGCTTCTTCACCAGCATTGGTCACAATCTGACGCAGTGGTTCTTCGATTGAACGTTTCAGGATATCGATACCGATCTGTTGATCATGGTTATCGCCTTTAATTCCACTTACTTTATCCAAAGTACGGATTAACGCAGTACCACCACCAGGCACAACTCCTTCTTCAACAGCCGCGCGGGTTGAATGTAATGCATCTTCAACACGTGCTTTCTTTTCTTTCATTTCAACTTCGGTAGCAGCACCGACTTTGATCACAGCAACACCGCCTGCTAGCTTAGCAACGCGTTCTTGCAGTTTTTCACGATCATAATCTGATGTTGATTCTTCAATCTGCTGACGAATTTGAATGACACGACCTTCGATGTCTGAAGTTTTACCCGCACCATCAATGATGGTGGTGTTTTCTTTGGTAATCTGTACGCGTTTAGCAGAGCCCAGATCATCAAGAGTAGCTTTCTCAAGACTTAAACCTACTTCCTCAGAAATAACAGTGCCTGCTGTCAGGATTGCGATATCTTCCAACATTGCTTTACGACGGTCACCAAAACCTGGGGCCTTAACAGCCGCGACTTTGACGATTCCACGCATGTTATTCACCACCAGAGTTGCCAATGCCTCACCTTCGATATCTTCAGCAATAATCAATAAGGGCTTACCTGCTTTTGCTACACCTTCGAGCACTGGTAACAGGTCACGTACATTTGCGATTTTTTTGTCGTGTAACAAGATGAAAGGATCTTCAAGATCAACGCTCATAGTTTGTTGATCGTTGATGAAGTAAGGAGAAAGATAACCACGATCGAATTGCATACCTTCAACTACGTCGAGTTCGTTTTCCAGACCTGAGCCTTCTTCAACTGTGATAACACCTTCTTTACCGACTTTCTCCATTGCTTCAGCAATGATATTACCGATGTCGTTATCTGAGTTAGCAGAAATAGTACCAACCTGTGCAATGGCTTTGCTGTCTTCGCAAGGCTTGGATAAACCTTTCAGCTCTTCTACGGCACATGCGACACCTTTATCGATTCCGCGTTTGATATCCATTGGATTAGTACCAGCAGTGACTGCCTTTAAACCCTCACGCACGATAGCTTGAGCTAATACGGTTGCGGTAGTAGTTCCGTCACCAGCCACATCAGAGGTTTTTGAAGCGACTTCCTTCACCATTTGTGCGCCCATGTTTTCAAATTTATCTTCAAGTTCGATTTCTTTTGCTACTGACACGCCATCTTTAGTGACAGTTGGTGCACCGAAACTTTTATCGAGAATAACGTTTCGACCTTTTGGTCCTAGCGTTTGTTTTACTGCGTTGGCAAGGATGTTTACGCCTTTCGCCATAAGCGAACGGGCGTCATCCGAAAATTTTACTTCTTTAGCTGCCATGTTAATTACCTCCTGAGAGAATTCTAAAAATTTTTAAAGAATGATGATTTATTCGATAACGCCCATGATGTCGTCTTCGCGTAGCACGAGATAATCGTCGCCACTGACTTTCACTTCGGTGCCTGAATATTTACCGAATAGAACGGTGTCACCTTTCTTTAAGTCCAGTGCGCGCAATTCACCGTTATCCAGCAATTTGCCATTACCGACGGCAATGACTTCCCCTTGAATGGGCTTTTCTGTTGCTGAATCAGGAATCACAATACCGCCTGGAGACGTTTTTTCTTCTTCGACACGTTTTACGATTACACGGTCATGTAATGGTCGGATGTTCATCTGAAATAGACCTCCTGTTTCCTAACCTATTGATTTTATTAAAACTAACAAAGCATGTTAGCACTCATAATAAGTGAGTGCTAAATATAGACAAAATAGTTTTTATGTCAACTGCTATATAGGGTTAGCGGTCAGATTTTCAACTTTGAGGACATGAAATTTTTACGACGAGACGTATTATGGTAATAAGCAAATAACAAGTGTTTCTGGTTGGTTTAATCGCATCTGCTATAATGCCGCGCCCTGCGGATAGGCACTTGTATTAACTAACACTAAATTTTGGACATGAACGACTACAAACTCACTCATTTAAAACAACTGGAAGCGGAGAGCATTCATATAATCCGCGAAGTGGTGACTGAATTTGAAAAACCGGTCATGTTGTACTCTATTGGTAAAGATTCGGCAGTAATGTTGCAACTGGCGCTTAAGGCCTTTGCCCCGGGTAAGCCGCCCTTCCCTTTGATGCATATCGATACCACCTGGAAGTTTAAGGAAATGATTCGATTTCGCGATCAATTGGCTAAAGATCTGGGACTAGAACTACTTGTTTATACCAATCAGGAAGGTGTTAAAGCCAACGTCAATCCGTTTACTTATGGTAGTAAAAAGCATACGGATATTATGAAAACACAGGCACTCAAACAGGCGTTGGATAAATATCAATTTGATGCTGCATTTGGTGGCGCGCGCCGAGATGAAGAAAAATCACGGGCGAAAGAGCGCGTATACTCCTTTCGTGACAAGAATCATCGTTGGGATCCCAAGAATCAACGACCTGAGCTTTGGAATATTTACAATGGACGTATAGACAAAGGCGAAAGCATTCGCGTCTTCCCTTTGTCAAACTGGACAGAACTCGATGTCTGGCAATATATCCATCTGGAGAATATCCCCATCCCCAATTTGTATTTCGCTGCAAAACGCCCTGTAGTAAAACGGGAAGGTGTCGACATCATGATTGATGATGATCGCATGCCAATTAATGAAGATGATGTTATTGAAGAAAAGATGGTGCGTTTTCGTACGCTAGGTTGTTACCCGTTAACTGGCGCAGTCGAATCAGAAGCCACAACGTTGCCAGAAATTATTCAGGAGATGCTGTTAACAAAAACTTCAGAACGCCAGGGTCGTATTATTGATTATGATCAGTCGGGTTCGATGGAAGAGAAAAAGAAAGAGGGTTACTTCTGATGTCGCATCAGTCCGAGTTGATTAGTACTGATATTGATGCGTATCTCGAACAACATGAGCGTAAGGAATTATTGCGTATGCTCACCTGCGGCAGTGTTGATGATGGGAAAAGTACCTTAATAGGCAGATTGTTACATGATTCAAAAATGATCTATGAAGATCAATTAGCTGCAATCAAAAATGATAGTGCCAAAGTTGGTACCACTGGTGATGAAGTTGACCTTGCATTATTAGTTGATGGTCTACAGGCAGAACGTGAGCAGGGCATTACCATTGATGTGGCATATCGCTATTTCTCTACTGCAAAAAGAAAATTCATCATTGCCGACACACCCGGACATGAACAGTACACACGTAATATGGCGACTGGGGCATCGACTTGTGATCTGGCGGTAATATTAATTGATGCAAGATATGGCGTTCAGTCACAGACTCGCAGGCATACGATCATCTCGTCATTACTCGGCATTAAACATATTATCGTCGCCGTGAATAAAATGGATCTTGTCGATTATAACGAAGCTGTTTTCAATAAGATCAAAGAAGAGTATCTGACATTTGCAAATAAATTAGCGCAGGTCGATCTGCATTTCTTACCAATTTCTGCATTAAAAGGCGATAACGTGGTGAACCCAAGTGAAAACATGACCTGGTATGACAAACCATCATTAATGCCGATACTGGAATCGATTGAAATCAGTCAGGATAAAAATCTTGATAATGTCAGGTTTCCTGTGCAATACGTAAATCGGCCTAATCTTGACTTCCGTGGTTACTGTGGGACTTTATCAGCGGGCGTGATAAAAAAAGGTGATAACGTAACAGTATTACCTTCAGGTAAAAAAAGCGCAGTAGAAAGTATTGTCACATTTGAAGGCGAAATTGATGAGGCCTTCCCGCCAATGTCCATCACATTGACACTTACCGATGAAATTGATGTCAGTCGTGGCGACATGATCGTACGGTCAGATCAACATCCGAATGTATCAGATCAATTTGAAGCCAACATTGTCTGGATGTCTGAAGATAGCATGACGCCTGGCAAGCAGTATTACCTCAAGCTTGGGTCAAAATCAGTCATTGGTTCGGTATCTACAATAAATCATCGAATCGACGTCAATACATTAAATGAATCTGATGCGGAGACATTGCAGTTAAATGAAATCGCGCATTGCAGAGTATCAGTTAATGCACCTGTGACATTTGATGCCTATACGCTTTGTAAACACACTGGTGCTTTTGTCATTATTGATCGTATTAGTAATGTCACCGTTGGTGCCGGCATGATAACCGGTTTATGCGTACAGGATGACTTTCAAGCGGTAAGCCAGACAGAAAGAGTGACAAGGTACGGTCAAAAACCGATTACAATTTATCTAACTGGTAAAAATAATCAGGAAACCGCAGAAAAACTAGAACGTGCATTATTTAATTCAGGTTTTACCTGCAGCCTCTTGAACGAATCCAGTTTAACGCTTGATATCAGGCAAGTCGCTGAATTGATGAATCAGGCCGGGCTGATTTGTCTTTGTTGTGTGAACAAAGCCGCAGTTGATGAGAAGTATTTTGACTGTGAACAGACCTCAATTAATGACATTCTTTCATCTATAAGGAAATTGTCACAACTTGATTAATGTTTTGCTGTAAATCATGGCGGAATCACTCTGCAGCGTTTAATATGTTGTCATAACAGACGAAAGGAGAAAATCATGGCAGATCCCAAACCTGTAGATGCGCCTGACAGTAGTAAAAAAACTTCAGAAATTATGGGGCCAAGCAGTGATGAAGCAACCGTGCAAATGAGTGACTTGGAAGCAAAATGTTACTGGAATGATGCCGAATTTGAAACCGGAGAACAGGTTGGTCATGATGGCAAAACATATGAATGCAGCTTCGGACGCTGGATTACTGTCGATTAAATCCGTTCCGTGGGTCCCGGCCTAAACCCATAAACTCCATTAATTTTGGTTATATCGCCAGTATGTTGGCCATAATTTCCCTCTGTTCTATCTTCAAAATATAAACGAAGTGTTTCCTTGATAGTTCTAAACGCAAGGTTTTCCCACGGAATACTTTGCTCATCATAAAGAGCAACCTCCAGACTTTCGGTTCCTGCAGAAAAACCCAGATCCAGTAATCTGGACTTGAACATCATATAAACCTGATCGACATGAGGCAGATTAAATACCGCAAATAGACTTTCAATTTCGACTCGCGCATTGGCTTCTTCCAACGTTTCACGGATTGCACCTTCCTGCGTCGTTTCGCCGCACTCCATAAAACCTGCCGGTAATGTCCAGTATGCATAGCGCGGCTCAATAGCTCGCTTACACAATAAAATTTTATCTTCCCAAATGGGTAAACATCCTGTGACTACTTTTGGATTCTGATAATGTACAACATTACATTGATTACAGATGTAGCGTTGACTATTATCATCAGCGGGAATGTCATACAGCAGTTCAGCGGCACAGTAACAACAATATTTCATCATTAGTCTAGCCGTTGCATAATAGCTTCAAGTGTCGGCCAGATATTCTCCAGCATTTTAGGCTGTGCCATTGCTACTGGATGTATACCATCATCTTGCATTAATTCAGTATCAGTCGCGATGTTTTCAAGGATAAACGGTGATAAAATAATGTCGTATTCATTGGCAATACTTTTGTAAACCTGCTGAAACTTTTGGTTGTAAGCTTGTCCATAATTAGGAGGCAATTGCATTGGAATAAGTATTATTTGCGCTGTTGTTTCCTGAATACGCTTAATAATATAAACAAGATTATTTTTTATCTCTGAAAATGGAAAACCGCGTAGACCATCGTTGCCACCTAATTCAATTATTACGATATCAGGAATATTCACTTTTATTATGTCATCAATGCGTGCGACAACGCCCGATGTTGTCTCACCACTAATACTGGCATTGATAATGTTATATTTGTATCCGTTGTTATTTAATTTATCCTCTAATAAAGAGACCCAGCCCATTTCAAGGGGCATGCCATAAGCGGCGCTTAGACTATCACCCAAAATAATGATGTTGTTGTCTTTGGCAGGCAACGACATACTTGAAAAAGCCAGACAGGCTATAAAAATGATACGGTAAAACTGAAACATGACTTCATCCATCATAGTGCAAGCAGAACAACTCGGAAAGCAGGTTAATAGTCCGGAGGGAGAATTAACCATACTTGATAATATTAATTTGTCAGTTGATCAGGGACAAAGTTTAGCCATCGTTGGGGTATCAGGTTCAGGTAAATCGACTTTATTAGGATTATTGGCAGGTCTTGATACGCCTACTAACGGCAAGGTGCTATTGGATGGGCAAGATTTATCAGTACTGGATGAAGACGGACGGGCAAGAGTACGTAGTGAGTCCGTTGGATTTATTTTTCAATCTTTCCATTTATTACCAGGTTTAACCGCTTTAGAGAATACGTCACTACCTCTAGAATTACTTGATAATGATAAAGCTGAGCAAATTGCAAAAGACCAATTAGCACTTGTTGGTTTAAGTCACCGCATACATCACTATCCGAATCAATTGTCTGGAGGAGAACAACAGCGTGTTGCTATTGCGCGTGCCTTTGCTGGTCAGCCTTCAATATTATTCGCTGATGAACCAACTGGAAACCTGGACCAGGCAACTGCTAAAAAAATAATTGAATTATTATTTGAGCTAAATCAGAAAAATGGCACCACCTTGGTGATGGTCACACATGATCTTTCAATCGCGGCACACTGTGATCGAAAAGTGGTCATGGCTGGTGGGAAAATTTCAGAAGAGACATGAAGACATCTCGTTTTGCATTGCGTGCTTTTCGACGCGACTGGCGTTCAGGTGAATTGAAACTGATTGCGAGCGCAATCATTATTGCGGTTTCGTGTTTGACATCAGTCAGTTTTTTTACTGACAGGGTAAAACGAGCAACTGAATTGCAAGCCACTGAATTACTCGCGGCTGATCTTGTTTTAAGTGCTGCAGAGACCATTCCAAATAATTATATAGTCGAAGCGCAGCAGCAGGAACTGATCTACTCTTTAAGTGAAAGTTTTCGCAGCGTTGTTGTAAAGAATGACAATATGGAACTTGCCGAAGTCAAGGCGGTTGACGCAGCCTACCCTATTCGTGGCAAGCTACGTATCAGCGATACCTTATTTGCAAAAGAATATGAAACAGATGATATACCTGCAGAAGGTGAAGCGTGGCTAGACACTCGCTTGAGTCAGGCATTGCAGGTTGAACCAGGTGACACTGTTTCACTTGGCGCACTTACACTAACTTTTACCCGCTTACTGACATATGAACCTGATCGAGGGGGTGATCTCTTTAATGTCGCACCCAGAATTTTATTTAACCGAAATGATTTACCTGAATCAAGACTGATCTTACCCGGTAGTAGAGTCAGATATAATTTACTAGTTGGTGGCGAACAGAATCAGGTTGAAGCCTACCGCAATTCAATTGACATCAATAATAATGTACGCGTAAGGGGTATTAAGGAGGCACGCCCCGAAATTAGAACTGCACTGGAACGAGCAGAACAATTTTTAGGTCTGGCAGCATTAGTCAGTATTGCCCTGGCTGGTATTGCCATCGCGATGACATCGCATCGCTATGCAACTCGACATTTTGATAATTGCGCAATCATGCGCTGCATGGGCCTGGATCAAAAACAAATCACAAAAATATACCTTATCCAATTATTGATACTGGCTGTTGTTGCGGGACTCATTGGCTGCTTAATTGGTTATTTTGCACAGGAAGTCATTAATAAAATAATGTCAGATTTATTAGAACGGCCATTACCCTCGCCAAGTTTTAAACCTGTAGTAACGGGTTTACTCACTAGCCTGATAACAGTTGCCGGATTTGCCTTACCTCAATTATTACGTTTGCGAGAAGTATCACCTTTACGAGTGCTTAGACATAACTTAACTCCGCTACCAATAAATAATTATTTATTGTATCTAGTAGCAATGATTGCATTGCTGATTCTTTCTCCCTGGCAATCTGGCGAGACAAAGTTAACTTTTTATACACTTGGCGGTTTAATCATCACTGCATTAATAATGGCCTTGATTGGCAAAGGCTTGATTAATTTATTAGGTAAACTTCAACCTAGATTAAAACTTGCTGCTCGATATGGCTTGGCAAATATCATGCGGCGATCAAGACAAAGTCTTGTACAAATCGTCGGTATTGGCATCGGCATCACTGTCATGCTGTTACTAACATTGGTAAGAACTGACCTGTTAAGTAATTGGCAAGATCGACTGCCTGAAAAAACACCAAACTATTTTCTTATCAATATTCAGCCTAATGAAGTTAAAGAGGTAAATAATTACTTACAGTCATTTATCGAAGATAAAGCCGGAGTATATCCGATGATACGTGGACGCTTACTTCGAATAAATGATGAGCCGGTAAGAGCTGACAATTATTCAAATGAAGGTGCAAGACGACTGGCAACACGTAGCTTTAATCTATCTTACATAGAAGATATGCAATCAGATAACAGACTTATCGAGGGTGACTGGTGGCCAGAGAATCGAAGTGAACCTTACTTTTCTGTCGAACAAGGAATTGCTGATACGTTAGGCTTAAAGAAAGGAGATACCCTGACCTATAACATCGCTGGGCAGGAATTAACCGGGACAATTATTAACTTACGTTGGGTTGAGTGGGATTCATTCAATGTTAACTTTTTTGTTGTGAGTAATCCTGAAGCATTAGTTGATTACCCCGGTACATTTATAAGTAGTTTTTTTCTACCTGCATCAAAAAAATCTTCATTAATCGAACTGGTTAAAGAATTCCCTAGTATTACGGTATTCGATGTTGATGCGATCCTGAATCAGGTTCGCACGATCATGAATCATGTCACCAATACGATTGAATTTGTTTTTCTATTTACTTTGCTAACCGGGCTGATGGTGCTAGTTGCGGCGATTCAGAGCACACAAGATGAACGTCTGAAAGAATCTGCACTTATGCGCGCACTTGGTGCAAATCAGAAGCAAATCATGTCTGGCTTAATTGCAGAATTTTTGCTGCTGGGTTTAATTACCGGGATTTTATCTGCGTTAGCAGCGTCTATAATAGAAGTGGCATTAGCAGAATATGTATTCAAAATAGATATCGTGGTCAATCCCTGGATTTGGGTGGCAGGACCTTTGTTAAGTTCTGCGCTGATTCTATTGACGGGTTTATTCGGCACTCGTCGTGTGTTGAGCAGTTCGCCTATGCTGGTTTTACGACAGGCATGATGCTTGAAATTTCATATTTCATCATCATCTTAAATATAAAAATATAATTTAAAAATTCCTTTTATGGAGCATCAGAGAAATGCTTAGAATATTACTTTTTCTGGGTACTAATATTGCGATTATGCTTGTCCTGAGTATCACACTCAGTCTACTCGGTGTTAATCGGTACCTGACTGAAACAGGCGGCATTGATTTTACTTCTTTGCTGATTTTTTCTGCTGTATTCGGTATGGGTGGCTCATTCATTTCGCTAGCCATGTCCAAATGGATGGCAAAGAAATCAATGGGTGTGCGCTTGATCGAGCAACCCAAAAATACACAGGAACAATGGTTATTATCTACAGTTGAGTGGCAAGCTAGAGAAGCCGGGATTGGCATGCCAGAAGTAGGTATATTCGATTCTCCACAACCCAATGCTTTTGCTACCGGCATGAGTAAAAATGCTTCTTTGGTTGCTGTAAGTTCAGGTTTATTACAGAGTATGACACAGGAAGAAGTCGAAGCAGTACTTGGTCATGAAGTAAGTCATGTTGCCAATGGCGACATGGTGACACTTACACTAATTCAAGGCGTGGTAAATACGTTTGTTATTTTCTTTTCCAGAGTCATTGGTCATTTAATCGACAAAATTGTATTTAAGGTTGAACGTGGATATGGACCCGGCTACTGGATCGGTGTGATATTTGTACAAATGATTCTATCTATTCTTGCCAGTATCATTGTTATGTGGTTTTCGCGTTATCGTGAATTTAAAGCGGATGCAGGTGGTGCACAATTATCAGGTCGTAATAAAATGGTTGCTGCATTGAAACGATTGCAGCAATCCAGTAATACCAGTGCCTTGCCTGATGAAATGTCTGCATTTGGCATTACTGGGGAGAAAAAAATTAACTTTCAGAAACTGTTTATGAGCCACCCTCCATTAGAGGAAAGAATTGCTGCGCTGGAAAATAGTCAGTATTGATGTGTAAAAACAAATGCTGAGCTAAAATAGCATGATGACTTTTTCTAGCCCGGCAATTAGATGAGAAAGATCTATTTTGGTGACTTTCGTCAGTATGTCATCGGTCATATTAAGGAAATCAACGAAAAGGAAATAGAAGCCTATACTACGGAATGGTTTCTATTGCGGTATCTAAAAAAAATTACCAAGGTAACTGAAGGCAAAAAAGAGTATACCTATGTTGAAGGTCCTGTTCGCTCGATGATTCGCTTTTATGTTGATAATCTTGACGAAAAATCAGAATTGGGTGAACGATGCCGTAAGATACATCAAGAATATCGAAAGTTATTGCGTGAAAAACAATCTTCCAAATACAGTTAACCTGATTTTCTAATGCGTTATCTCTACTGCATTATTCCACCCATACTACTTCAATTACTGGCAGTTTATATTATCGTTGTGATGAATACAGGCAATGGTTCATGGTTGGGCCTGGGAGCAATACTTTTTGCTATGCCAATTATTCCCACAACAGTTGCTGTTAATTTTATAATGGTGAATAAAAATGTTAACTCAACACCGATGAAATTAATCTTATTAAGTAATTTCATAGCGTTTTTAATACCGATATTAATTATTGGCCTTTTTATAATTGTTGTACTTATTGAAGGACTTATTGGTCAATTTTTTTAATCAACAAGATGACTACATGCGTATGTCATCTTCTTTCGTCCAGGGCGGATTGACCAATGCCAGGAATTTAAGTTTTTCATCGCCAATATTTTCTATCCATTGAATACTTTCATCCGGAATCAGTATACAATCGCCTCGTTTTACTAATTGCACTTCTCCATTAATATGCATTTGACCTGCGCCAGATAAAATTAAATAAACTTCTTTTTGTTTGAGTTTATGTCGATAACTTGATTGGCCAACTTCAATTGTTGCCTCTGCAATCGAATAGGGTAAATCAACTGCATCATTGGCAGGGTGTAACCATTCCCTTATCTGACAGCCATCATTTGCTATAAATGCTTGAGAAGTATTAATATTTTTTACAAACACTGAAAGCTCCTGTAAAACGATATTTATGAAGTATAAAGGTAATCCAGAGCACAAACATAATACACGTGATTGTATCGGTGTGTTGCTAACTAATTTAGGCACACCTGATGCACCAACGCCTGCTGCACTTAGAAAATATCTGGCTGAATTTTTATCTGATCCGCGTGTTATTGAAGTACCAAAAATAATCTGGTGGTTTGTTTTGAACGGGATCATTTTGCGGACGCGACCGCGTAAATCCGCTGAAGCCTATGAACAAGTCTGGACAGAGGATGGTTCCCCTTTACTACATATTTGTAAAAAGCAGGTTTCGGCAGTCAGGTCATTCCTCGAGAAAAGAGATCAAAATCCAATAAAGGTGGAATTGGGAATGCGTTATGGCAACCCGTCTATTCAATCCGCATTAGAAAAATTACAAGAAGAAAATTGTAATCGAATATTATTATTTCCCTTGTATCCGCAATATTCTGCTTCTACCACTGCATCAACTTTTGATGCAGTGGTTGATGTCCTAAAAACCTGGCGTTGGATTCCTGACTTTAGAATGATTCATCACTATCATGAAGAACCAGAATATATAAAGGCATTAGCCAATAGTATTGATAAACATTGGCAGAACAATCAAAGACCTGAAAAATTGATTTTTTCTTTTCATGGCTTACCAAAAGATTACTTTTTGGCAGGCGATCCTTATCAATGCGAATGTCAGAAGACAGCACGACTGGTTGCTGAAAAACTTAAACTATCAAATGATGAATGGCTGGTAACATTTCAATCTCGTTTTGGCCCACGCGAATGGTTACAACCTTATACGGATAAAACACTTATCCAGTTTGGTGAAAATGGTATTAAGCATGTTCAGGTTATTTGTCCTGGTTTTTCTGCAGATTGTCTTGAGACAATTGAAGAAATTAATATGCAAAACAGAGAATTTTTCATCGGCGCAGGCGGGAGTGAATTTTCCTACATTCCCGCCTTAAACGATAATGAAGATCATATCAACGCATTGTGCAATATCATTATTCACAACATTGATGACTGGGAAAATCGTAATGTAAATCTTGATGAGCGATTAATGCGAGCAAAGCAACTTGGCGCAAATCAATAATATTTACAAAACAACTTATTCTTTTACTTCGACTCCTTTCCAAAAAGCAATATAACCTTTTATATGTTTAGCTTTAGATTTTGGGTCTGGATAATACCATGCCGCATCCTTATTGATTTCACCATTGACTTCTAGATTGTAATAACTAGCAGTGCCTTTCCAGAAACAAGTACTGTGTGTGTCACTCTCAGTAAAAAAATCACTTTTTATAGAATCCGGAGGAAAATAAATATTACCTTCAACTTTTTCAAACGATTCAGTTTCAGCGATTGTTTCACCATTCCAAACTGCTTTTATCATTTTTTATTCTCCATACAATGTCACAATGATATTACGACTATGCGCATGTGTTCGATGTTCCCATAAATATATACCTTGCCAGGTTCCTAATTGACATCTCGCAGAACGAAATGGCAAAGTTAAACTCACATTAGTCAGGATTGTCCTGATATGTGCAGGCATATCATCTGTGCCTTCAGCATCATGACAGAACATTGGCGATCCATCCGGGACAATATGCTGCATAAATGTTTCCAAATCGACTCTTACATCAGGATCAGCATTTTCACACAATATAAGTGAAGCACTGGTATGCTTAATAAATAGATGACATATGCCTGTTAAAAAAGAGCTGTCCTGAATGATATTGTCTACATCATTGGTGATATTTAGTGTATCGCGTCCATGAGTTTGAAAAGTAAGTGTGGTCTGCTCAATTGTCATAACGAAGATGGATTAATTTTTCTTTCCAAAATTTCATAAAAATTAATAATATGTCTTGTATTGGCACCAAGGTCACCCTTACCTACCCGAGAAGCAGACTTTAAATTAACTAATATTGCATTGTCTTTCTTTTCCAGTTTAATCATTACATCATCCTTGAATCGCAGGAGTTTCGTCGTTACCACTGCATTAACTGTTTTTCCATCATTGAATGTTTGTATCAGTTCCCATCCGAGTTCATTAACAGCACGGATAACATGAGATTGCAATTGTTCTTCTGGCAAAGTGTATTGTCGGATATTTAATTCTGGATAGTTCGTATCGAAAGACGTGCTTGCGATATTTTCTGTTGTGTACTTTGCGAGTCTGGTTTTAAAACCAGGAGCTTTTGCCCATGGCAAATCATTCATCCATAGCGCAAAAATCACCATCATTAATGGAACCATAATAAACAAAAAAATAAGTATGATGACTTTTGTTAACATTATAAATTTCCTGTTTATTGATTTGTGATTTTGTTAGAAAAATATCGCATTAGCCAGATTCAACTAGGCGATCTTTAATTAACCCGTAAAAATTATCTGTTCCAGAAAAAAACCAGCCAAGGTGAATATGACAGTTGATACAACAAGTAATTTGCCAACAACAACCCGTAAACCATGTATGCTCATTAACAGGATTGCCAATCTCTGCACAGCCGGATGCTTGCTAAAAACACCTTATGACAAATTGAATATCTGCTGGATTAGTAAAAGTATGCTGATGTTTCTCATTAATCTCAATGGCATAACATGTTTCAGTGACGTTTTGTCCACACGCACTACAACATAATCGAGAAGAAGCTTTATCATTTGTCGACATTTGCTCATTTTCAAGCAACTTCTCCTTCTCTATGTCAGCTTCTCTAAGCAATAAATCAGCAAACATAATCTTTCTCTATCTAGGTAGCGAAAAGCATTTGCAGACCCACGAAAAATAGAATCGCAGAAAAGCAACGCTTGAGTATTTTAACGGGTAGATAGTGTGTTAATTTTGCGCCAATAGGAGCGAATATAATAGTCATAAAGATAATGAGTAAAGCTGCTGGCCAGTATAAATAGCCAATTGTATAAGACGGTAGATCGGAGTTATCAAGACCGCTGAGCAATAATGCTACGCATCCAGCCACGGCTATCGGAATACCGCAAGCTGCAGAAACAGCAACCGCATTCTGCATAGGAACACGACAAAAATGTAAGAAAGGCACAGTAATTGTGCCACCACCGATACCTAATAAGGTCGATAAAAAACCAATTCCACTTCCACTAAGTAGCAGACCACCCTTACCTGGCAAATCCAGTCGAGATTCAGGTCGGAGATCAAAACCAATTTGAATTGCGACAAGTATTTCAAAGATGCCAAAAAATATACGCAAAATATCGCTATTTATACTATCCGCTAGCATTGCGCCCAATGCAGCGCCCAGCAACATGCCTGGTGCCAGATGTGACACTGTTGACCAGATTACGGCCTGCTTTTTATGATGAATCCAGGTTGCCGATAAAGATGTGATGATGACTGTCGCTAAAGAAGTTGTAATGGCGACCTGCATCAGACTAGATTCAGGAAAAGCCTGTGTAACAAAGATATAATGTAAAAGTGGGACGATAATAATGCCACCACCCAGACCCAACATGCCACCTATCAGCCCGGCAAAAATGCCACCGACAAGAAAATATATGATCAATAAGATACTGAATTCCATTATTTACAGGCAGTTACCATGAAAAATATTATGCTCATGTTAAGATATTCGTCATAAAAATGTTGCTAAACTTGCTACATTTATCAGGGGTCATTTAGGTAGTCAAAATTAATATGCTCAATCAGGCAACTCAATCTGCCGGTCATTCTCTTAATCCTTTTCTGCTTGGCATTTGCTCGCTCCTTTTTGCGTGTCTGCTGCTGGGTATGCCGACGAATACCAGTGCAAAAACGATAGAAGAAAAACGTCGCGATTATCAAGCCGCCATCAAGGCTTTGAATAAAAAACAATATAAAACCTTTGGCAAATTGGCGAATGGGCTGAAGGACTATCCTCTACATTCTTACTTACGCTATGAATATGTAAGAAAAAACTTATGGAAAGTAAAAGATGATGAAATGATTGCTTTTCTTAACAATCATGCAGATCTTCCTATGACCGAAAGCTTGCGAACTTCATGGTTAAAACTGCTGTATAAACGCAAACACTGGCAAACTTTCCTCGACCATTATGTGCCACAAAAAAATGATACCTTGCGATGTCAACAATTGCAGGCAAGGATTAATATCGGCAATCATGATTATTTGATAGAAGATACCAGAACTATCTGGCTCAGTGGCAAATCATTACCACCACAGTGCGATAAGGCTTTTGAATTACTCTACGCCAGTAGCCTGGTAACAAATGAACTCGTCTGGCAGCGTATCAGACTTGCCATGCAAAATAATAAACCACAATTGGCTGGCTATTTAAAAAAGCGACTGGATGATGACTATCAAGATATGGCTGCTGCATGGATCAATATTCATAATCGGCCTGACAAGTACACGCGTGCATCTAAATTACCAGACAATGAAATAGGTCGCGAAATTCTGATGCATGGCATCATGCGATTGGCAAAAAACAATGTCGAACTTGCAGTCAAACGAGTCAAACTGTTGGCTAATCAATATTCATTTCTACCAGGTGAAGTTGCAGATCTTGATCGCATGATCGCAGTGCGTGCGGCAAAAAGAAAAAGCCCTCTAGCCGAGGAATTACTTGATGCAATTGATACATACCATGTCAATGATGAAGTGTTTCATTATCGTTTACGAGTGGCATTAAAAAAACTTGATTGGCCACTACTAAGACGTTGGACAAAAGGTAATCCTTCTGATGAAGATATCAATCAGCGCTGGCGCTATTGGCATGCACGCGCACTGGAAAATACGGGCGATCCGGATCAGGCTAATCTAATTTACGAAGAGTTATCTGAAGAAAGGGATTATTATGGATTTTTATCAGCTGACAAACTTGATAAAGAATACTCCATGGAGCATTACCCAATGCCTCCCAATGAAGAAGCCTTACAGCGTGTTGCTGATTTACCTGCGATACAACGAGCATATGAACTTTATATGCTCGAGTCCGGTTATCCCGCACGTCGTGAGTGGTATCACGCCCTCGGTAAAATGACGACGTATCAAATGCAAATGGCTGCCAAACTTGCTACACAATGGGGCTGGCATGATCGTGCTATTTTTACCATGGCAAGGGCAAATGCATATGATGATCTGGTCTTACGTTTTCCTGTCATATTTGAAAAATTACTGGATAAGTATGCGAAGGAAAGAAACATTGATCGAAGTTGGGTATATGGCCTGGTTAGGGCTGAAAGCGCGTTCATTGAAGATGTTCGATCTCCTGCAGGTGCATTGGGGTTAATGCAGGTCATGCCAAAGACCGGACAAATGACAGCCAGAAAGATCGGACTGAAAAACTTTCATTCGAGTAAACTAAAAAAAGCTGAAACAAATGTACCTATCGGTACCGCATATATGAAAGAGATGCTGGAACGTTTTGATGGCAATATGGTACTAGCAACTGCTGCATATAATGCCGGGCCACATAGAGTGGATAAGTGGTTACCCAAAAGCGGCTGCTCGGAACCTGATGTCTGGATAGAACAAATTCCTTTCAAGGAAACGCGAAAATATGTCAGTCGGGTACTAACATATGCCAATATTTATGACTGGCGTTTGAAAAATCCTATCACGCCAATCGGTGAACGCATGGCATTGATCACTGGTAAAGGTAAAAACGTAATTGCAAATCTAAGTTGTACTGCCATACAAATTTCGGATAACCGCCATGTTAATTAAACGTATTGCTGTTTTAGGTGGTACGGGTTTTGTTGGTCGTTCATTGTGTAATCGACTTTCTGCATTGGGTTATGAAACTAAAGTATTAACCCGTAACCGCGAATATAATCGTGATGAATTAATTTTGTTACCCGGTTTACAACTGGTACAAACAGATATTTATGATCAAGAAACTTTAAATACACAACTTGCCGATTGTAATGCTGTTGTAAATTTAATTGGGATACTTAATGAACGTGGTAATAGTGGTAAGGGTTTTCAAAAAGCGC